>DATGIQ010000001.1:0-2606 GCA_035295665.1 Gemmataceae bacterium
CCGCGCTTTCAAACGTAGGCCCAAGGTCTTGGCTTTTCCTTCCACCTGACCGCTACCGATCGCCCGCCCGGCTTGCAACCGCTCGGCGTAGTTCAGCCGCGTCGTGTGCTTGGAGAAGTAGCCGATCAGCCGCTCCGTCGCTGTCCGCCGACGTTCGCGTTCCCGTTCGTCCTCGACGGCCAGCAACTCGCCCACCCACTGGCAGACGCCGGCCCACCCCTGCCGCAACAGCAGGCCGCGGGCGTAACGGTAGGCGTCGCGCTTCGCGGTGGTCCCCGCGCCGTAGACGCGCTCGGCGCAGCGGTTCAAGTGCTGACAGGCGTGATAGAAGTCCAGGGTCTGCACACAGCCGGTGAGGACGCGGCCGACCGCTTTCCAGATCCAGCTCGCTCCGTCGGCCAAGACGTGAATGCTGGCCATGCAGGTCACGCCCAGACGCCGCAACCGTGGCCGCCAACACCGGCGGAATTCCTTTGCGGGAGCGATCATCGCGAAGGCCAACACCATGGTCGCCAGCGGTAGCCGCTGCGACTTCCACTCCTCCGGCGAAGTCGGTTGGCCGGCCGTGCGCTTGGCGATGACCGCGATTTTCAGGTCTTTCCAGCCTTGTTCCCGGGTGTTGACCTTGCCCGCATCGGTCGTGAACTCGACCTCTCCTTCCGCTTGGCGGAAGGCTTCTTCGCTGGCCGTGTCCTGGCTTTGGAAACGAGCCATCTTCCGCCCGTGCCGCTCGACCACCTTCCGCGCCGTTTCCGGGCAGATGTCCACGCCTAACAGCTCGTGCAGGTTCTCGCTGGTCGAGGCAAACGACACGTCGGCCGCCAGCCGGCAACAATGCTTTTGCACCGTCTGGGTGTAGCGCTCGCCCTCAACGCCCAAGAGCGCGTCGGCGGCATACGAGCCGTCGGCGCCGCACAGACACTTCCCGTAACGCCGCGTGAAGGCGACGACGCCGACGGCGCTCGTCAGGGAGCGTTGCTTCGGCCCACGGTTTTCCTTCCGGCGTCCGCAGGCGCAGACCCGGAGCGGCGCCAATAGTGTTCGGCTCGATTGTTGCTTGTTTTCCTGAATCTTTTGGCGGCTGCGCGTGTTCTAACCTTGTGAAGGCGCCGTGGGGCCCCCTTGGCTCCGGGCCTTCCCTGGAGAGCACTGGCATGGCCGCCCGGGAAAAATCCAAGATCAACGTCCAAGATCTCAAAGGCTTCAAGTATTTCAAGCTCCTGACGCCCCTCCTGGAGCGCCTCCACGACGTTGGTACGGCCAACGATACAGCCGGTAACCGCAAACTCTTCTTCGATCAGTACGCCGCCCTGCTGTTGTTCTACTTCTTCAACCCGGCCCTCACCAGTCTGCGCGGCGTTCAGCAGGCCGCCACCCTGGACAAGGTCCAGAAACGCCTCGGCGTGCAACCCACCTCCCTGGGCTCCCTCAGCGCCGCCGCGCGCGTTTTCGATGCCGAGGCGCTCCAGGACATCGTTCACGAACTGGCCGAGCACATCCCGGCCGGTGTCCCGACGACGGAACTCCAGGCGTTGCAAGGCTTGACGGCCGTCGATGGTTCCTTGCTGCCCGCCCTGCCGCGCATGGCGTGGGCCTTGTGGGTGGATGATGAGCACCGTGCCGCCAAGATGCACCTGGCCTTTGAAGTGCTGCGCGGCATTCCCACCCGGGTCACGGTTACGGCCGGCAATGCCTCCGAACACGACCAGTTGCGAGCCCTGCTGCAACCGGAACGGCTCTACGTCATCGACCGCGGCTATGCCGAGTACCAATTGTTCCAGGACATCATCGATGCCCAGTCCGGCTTCGTCGGCCGCATCCGGGACAACGCCGTTTGGCAGACGGTGGAAGAACGTCCCGTCAGCGACGCGGCCCGCGCGGCGGGCGTGCGCAGCGACCGGATCATCTGGTTGGGCGGCGACGCCAGCGGCGCGGTGTTCAAGCAACCGCTGCGCGTCGTCGAAGTGGTGACCGACAAGCGCGACGCCCACGGCCGCCCCGAGGTCTTGTTGCTGGCGACCGACCAACTGGATCTCGACGCGGAGTTGGTCGCGTTGGCCTATCGCTTCCGCTGGTCGGTGGAACTGTTCTTTCGCTGGTTCAAGTGCATCCTGGGCTGTCAGCACCTGCTGAGTACCTGCCCCAACGGGGTGGCGATCCAGGTGTATCTGGCGGTGATCGCCAGCCTGCTGGTGAGTCTGTGGACGGGGCAGAAGCCGACGAAACGGACCTTCGAGATGTTGTGTTTCTACTTCAGTGGCTGGGCCAGTGAAGCGGAACGGTTCGCCCATCTGGAGAAGGTGCGTCAGGCCAAAAAAAACGAAGTAAGGTAGGCCACGGGCGGGCTGTTGGTCCTGCGGCGTGGGAGTGGATGCTGCGCGGTGCGGGGCGCGGGGACGTTGCGGCAGAGCGACTGCCGCAACGTCCCCGCGCCCCGTTGCCTTTTCGCACCGGCATCTGGCGTGAAAGCGACCGATCTGCAAGAATCGAGCCGAACACTATTGGCCTAGATGTCCATTTCGTAAATCCTTCCCCAGTGGCGGATTTTCCTGGACGTGGCCGCTCCTTCGTCGCATCCTGAAGGCTCGTTGAGACATCCCGCTGTT
>DATGIQ010000002.1:0-15400 GCA_035295665.1 Gemmataceae bacterium
CTTGAGGATGAACCAGCCCGCCAAGGTCTGGCCGCTCTTCACGCACAGCCCCGATCCACGGGTGCGGAGCTATCTGATCCATCGCGTGAGTGCGCTGGGGGCGGACGCCGGGGCCTTGGCAAAGCAACTGGACAGGGAATCCGGCCTGACGATACGGCGGGCGTTGGTTCTGAGCTTGGGGGAGTATGGCGAGACGGATTTCACGCCCGACGCCCGGAACGCATTACTGCCCACGTTGCATGAGATGTACCGAACGGCGAGCGATCCGGGGCTTCATGCGGCGTGCGAATGGCTGCTGTGGCGCTGGAAACAAGAGGCGTGGCTGACCAAGGTGAATGAAGAGTGGGCGAGCGGACAAGTGGCGGGTGGAGCGTGGAGGCTGGAGGGAAAAGGCAAGGTGGTCCCGCCACCCGGCACCCATCACCCATCACCCGGCTGGTACGTCAATACGCAGGGACAAACGATGGTGGTGATTCCCGGCCCGGTGGAGTTCGTGATGGGCTCGCCGACCACCGAAGCGGGGCGGGGTGGCAATGAGACACAGCACAAGACGCGGATTGGCCGGACCTTTGTTCTGTCCGCCAAGCCCGTGACGCTGGGAGAATACCGCAAGTTCGAGCCCCGCTACGGCATTGGTGAATTCGAGCGCTGGGCACGCAGCGCCGATTGTCCGGTGATCGGCACGAGTTGGTTTCAGGCGGTGCAATACTGTAACTGGCTCAGTAAACAGGAAGGACTGCCCCAGAGCGAATGGTGTTACGAGCCGGTCCTCGACCCCAAAGCGTGGCCGCTGTTCGCAGTCAGCAGTGTCGGCCTGTTGCATTCGCCGGGCGGACAGGGACCGTTGCTTGCGCTGGCTGGCATGTATCCGGAGCGGCTCGATGCCAAGTACGAAGGGGGCATGAGACTGGCCCGGAACTATCTCCAACGGCAAGGGTATCGGTTGCCCACGGAAGCGGAAATGGAGTATGCGATCCGAGCGGGGGCGGTGACGGCTCGGTACTACGGGGAGACGGACGAGTTGTTGCCGAAGTATGCGTGGTACATCAAGAACGCCCAAGACAAGACATGGCCGGTGGGGAGCATGAAGCCGAACGATCTTGGGTTATTCGACGCGCTGGGGAACGTCTGGATGTGGTGTCAAGAGAAGTACAAAGTCTACCCTGAAGGAAATAAAGCGATGGACGACACAGAAGATGATTCTGTGGTCAAAAGCACAGATAGCCGTGTGTTGCGTGGCGGCTCGTTCAACAATCAAGCGTCGAACCTCCGGTCTGCCAACCGCATCAGCTTTGTGCCGTCGAACCGGAGCATTAGCTTCAGTTTCCGTCTCGTGAGGACTTTACGGCTTGGCTCCTTTACTGCTTTACCACCTACCGCCGCAGGCGGTCGAAAATGAAAAAGGTCGCTTATGCACATGGACACTGGACGCACTAGGAGGACATGGAAGACCTGAAAAGGTACCAAAAACTGGTGTTTATCATCAAGATGGATGACTTGATCTTGTGGCGTTGCAATCACACTGGCAAGTTTCCCCACAATCGCCGGTTTGTGCTGGGCGAACGGCAGGTCTGGTAGGCCGCAAGGCTCGAACGCCCTGCCGGGCAATCTCAACGCCGATAGCATGCTTCGGTTCAATCGACTACGCGCGCAAGACCAAGTCCCCAGCGCGCTCCGGACCGACACGCCGAAGGCAATTCGCCTCTTGGCGTTGCGGGCTTCAGTCGGATCGACCGGGGAATCTGCCGCATGAAAAGGCTGCGATACCTGGGACCTCTTCTCTGGTTCCTTTCCCCTTTGATGCCGGGTAGTTCAACCTCGCTCGCTACCCATGCCATAGTAGATGCTACCTGGATATGGTTTGGCGGGAGGAGAGGTAGAGCGTGATGGTGGCATTGTAATGGCCAGCGGCAGGGTACACGGCCCATGAACCAGCCCTGAGTGGCAACCTCTGTCGGAAGGTGCACACGATGACAAACACCACGTTGCTCTAAACCGTGGGAATACCATGTGTCTGATGCGAGCGGGCTAGAACACAAGTTCAAAGAAAAACAGGGGTTAGGATCTTGGCAGAGCCAAGTCCCACCCCTGTCTCGGTGGAGGATGCCGCCCGCCTCTCCTCGAGGAGGGCCAACGTCAGCGGGCTACCGAAAAGGCCCGCCGAGAGCAACGCAATAACTCGCTAGCAAATGGGGGAGAAAACTACTGCTCCGTGGGAGGGGCGTCTTGGCCGATCCCCTGAGTTGCACATCCTTGTTACAGGAAAGATAGGTTGCCAATTCTGGGGCGTCAAGCGGCGTCGGCTCCTTCGGTCCATCTTGTCGGGGAGCCGAACGCCGCCCCGAGGAATCACTGCATCTGACTCGCCATCATCCAGAGCATGTAGGTGACCCGCTCCTGGATGGTGCGATCGCGGCGCATGCGGAAATCGCAGTAACGCTGCCAGCCAATGTAGATGCTTGCGACCGCCACGGCGGTCAAGGTCGTGTAGAACGATTGCATGGAATTTTTTCCTACTCTGGGGAGATGCGAGTCCGGTTCTGAAAAAAAACCTAGCTTATCCGGCCCGAGCGAGCAAACCAGGCAACGCCCCGATGCGGCCGCGCCGCTCGCCCAGACCGGTGCTTACCGTCTTCTCCGGACCGAGCCTTTCCTCAACATCCGTTGCTTGTTGTGGGACCAGACACTGGCGCAGGCTTCAATCCGAATTGCCCGAATCCGGTGCCGGCAATCTCAAGATTACTTCGATCAGCTGGTCCCGAAGCTGAAACGGGTACCGAGCTGCTTCAAACAGTTCCAGGGCCTTCCGCTCCGGTCGTTCCGGATCTGGTAACGCTGCGATCTGAATGCGGCCCCACGCGATCAAGTTCTTCTCGGCTGCATTCAATACATCCTGAGCAAACAGGTAGCCGGAAGCACACTCGCACTCGATCTCGCGCTTACACATGGCGTCGATTTCGGGCTCGGTCATCTCCGCGTCGTAGCAAACATTCCGGGCGACCAGCAAGGTCACCAGCCGTTTTTTGGCTGCCTCATACTCGTGTTTGGCCAGGCGGTAGGCGATCTGCTTGGGGTGTGCCATCGCGCTGCTCCTCCCGGAACCGCGCCGGGATTCGTTGACATGAGGGACTCATATGGGGAGAAACGGGCTGACAAGGAATCGTCAAGAATACGAGAGCCCCGGGATGAAGTCAAGGCAATCGCCGCGACCGCGATCCTCCCGACAAAGAGATTTGATGGCACTCCGCAAGACTATGTCCTAACATGAATCGGCACTGGTTTTCCGTGCGGAAACCCGTAACGAGGGAGGATGCAACGATGGTGTTACTGGATTTCAGCATGTCGCCCCTGGGCAAAGGGGAAAGCGTCAGTTCCTATGTCGCACGTTGCCTGGAGATCGTAGCTGCCAGCGGCCTGGATTATCGCCTCCACGCTATGGGCACCACCCTGGAAGGTGAGCTCGATCAGGTACTGGCCGTGGTGCGCCGATGTTTTGAGGCACTCCAGCCCGACTGCAACCGTATCAGTTGCTCAATCAAAATCGACTACCGCAACGGATCAGCCGGACGCCTCCAGAGCAAAGTCCAGAAGGTCCAGACGCTCGTACGGCAGCCACTCCGGACGGGTAACCGAGCCTGAAGGAGACCCAGCGATGCCCTCCCCTGATTCGGACGGCGACAAGGACCAGCAAACCGATTGGGCTTTGCTCGAATCCGTGTGCACTCGGCTCCGCGTCCATCTGGAAGAAGAACGACAGCGCGTACGGGAAGCGATCAGGGAGTATCCTCGGCCCATCCCCGCGTGTGACGTGCAGTTCAATCATCTCCTCGAAGAGCGCGCGGGAATTGGTCAGGAATTGGAACGCATCCAGGAGATTGCCGAAACAAGCCGGCGCGGTGGAGATGCCGGCAGTTTACTCGCTGCGTTTCTTTGTTCACGCGGTGCTGTCGACAGGGATCTGAAGGAACAGCTCAAGTCGATCTTAGCGAATGGCTTTCCGGGGCCGGAGGCGAGGTGGGCCGGACACTAAAGCCTTCGCCGTCGATAAAGGAGAGCTCGCAGAGGTCATACCCGGCAGCTTCGAGTAAATCGAGCAAATCTTCCGCCTCGATTTTGCTGAGACCCGACACTTCCACGGTTGGCAGCGAGTTAGGGTAGGGTTCTGGACCCACTTTGGGGAGCCGTGGCGAATCGCAGGGTAGCTCCACCATCAGACGGTCAGACTTGACTCGATAGATAATGATGAAGGCTCCTGCGAGTACGGGCGGGGGCGAAAAAAGCTCTTCTCTGTTCCGGGGCACATTCCTACCTCCCAGACCCCCGATGAAGGATGCCTCTGTCGGCTGCTCCGTAGCAATGTGCTCTTCATTAGTAAACGTAACGGCACGGACAAAATGAGCGCAGTTTCTCGAGTTTCTTTTCGGAGAGGAAAGGGGGCCGGGTCATCTCCGCGCTTCTTTGCGGAGGCTTTCGTACAGTGCGCGGGCTTTCTGGTGCCCCGGTTCATATTTCAAGGTGCATTCCAGACAGGTCAGGGCGCTGCTGCGTTGTTCTTGAGCCAGGTGCACGAGGGCCAGATTATAATGCACCGTGGCTGGATCCACGCCGGTTTCCAGCGCATGCTCCAGATCGGCACAAGCTTGAGGATAGCGCTTCTCCTGGCAGTGCAGGATCCCCCGGTTCAGGGCTGCAACGCCCAGATGAGGATCGAGCTGGAGAGCCGCATCGTAGTCGCGCAGGGCTCGATCGAGCCGACCCCACGCCTGGTAGGCCAAGGCGCGGTTATACAGGCAGCCCGCATCTTCCGGTGCCAGGGCGGCGCAGGTCGTAAAGGCAAGGACAGCATCCTCGTACCGGCCAACACGGTAGGCACAAATTCCCTGGTAGAATCTTGGCCAAAGACCTTTAGGCTCGAGCTCGACCGCCTTTTGAAGCAGCGCGTCCGCCTCTGCCAGCTTCCCTGACTCCAGGAGAGCTCGCCCCAGAGCATAATGCTCCCAGGCCGTGCGTGGCGCCAGCTCGAGGCGACGCCGCGCGGCGGCTTGGGCCATCTCCTGTAGGCCCAACGCCTCCGCTTGCCTCTGCCGTTCATAACAGAGGACCGCACTGGCACCGCAGATCGTTTCGGCTTCGTCCAGAATCCGCAAGGCACGCCGCCGTACCGCCACGGAGCGGTCCTTGGACACCCGGCGGACGCGCAGGTTCGTGTAGAGAATCGCGAGGTCGAGCAAATCCGCTTGAACACGCTGTTCGAGCTGGGGTGCACGGGACTGATCCGGTGGCACCGCTTCGGCCTCGGACGGCAGGGGCCCGGTTGAGGAACCCGTGCGAGCTGCGTCAGCGGGCTCGCTCGCCAGCTGGTTCAGGATGAAGAAACGCTTGGCCCAAATTTGACCACACGAAGTCTCGATCTCGGAGACGGCGGCCGGCGGCAAGAAGTTCACTTCGTAGAGCAGCCGAAACCGATCTGCAAGATGGTGCAGCTCTCGGGCAGCCTGTGCTCGCTGCGCCCGGCGTAATTCAGCGTTCAATTGCTGCGCCAGATCCTGGGTGCCGGGAAGGCTTTCGATCTGACTCAGGCCATGAGCGAAAGTAGCGATGGCTGCATCGTACTGCTTTTCCTCGAGTTGCCGATCGCCTTCGGTCATCGCCGCCTGCGCGTGGTGGAGCTGATGGCGGACGTGAGTGAACACCAGAAGCCCCGATCCCGCGCCGGCGAGCAGCGCCAACAGAACCAAGGCCAGGACAGTTAGCGCATGCGGCCGCCGCCGCCGCCATTTCCGCCACCGCTCACTCGGGCTGCGGTTGCTGACGCCCCGCAGCGGCAGGTCAGTCAAATGGCGGAACAGATCCGTGGCCAGTGCCCCAGCGTCGGGATAACGGTCCCGCGGATCGAGGGCCAAGCATTTGGCCAGGATGTCTGCCACCCCGGCTCCCACGTGGGGATTGCACTTATTCAAACGCGGCAGGTCCAGGCGAGGAGCCAGCCTGTTTGGAGGGAAAGAGTCCCTCGACGGTCCCGATGGGCCCCTTCCCGTTTGTGAGCGGAGGAGCGTGTGCGAACGCCCGGCAGCATCCTCCCTATGTTCCGAAGGCGAACTGGCCGGGAGTGGTCCGCCGAGGGCTTCATACAGGAGAAGGCCCAAGGAATATAAATCGGACCGGCCGTCCACGCGGACCGAGATGGGCCGCTGGTTCTGTAAGTCCGCCAAGGCAACCTGCTGCTCCGGCGACATGTAGGTGGGCGTGCCGCCGATCCACTTCGGCTGCTGTTCGCCGGGTTCAATCATTTCGTGGGCGAGATGGAAATCGAGCAGCATCGGCTGCGCATCGGCCGTCAGGAGGACGTTGGATGGCTTCACGTCCAGGTGGACCAAGCCCCGTTCGTGGGCGTATTTCAAGGCATCGGCGAGGCAAGCACCGATCCAACAAATGGCGTGCACATAGGAGGCCTGGGCCAGGAATTGGCGTGCCGGATCGCGCGACGGCCACTCCACACCGGCGGCGGCCTGAGCCTTGTCCAGAGCCCGCACGAGGTCTTGCCCCGTGCGTCGCGGAGCCGGTTGCGCTGCCAGCGCCGTCAGCAGCCAGCCCAGAGTGGCGCCGCCGAAATACGGCATGCACAGCGCACGCAGATTCCGCACCGAATCTTCCAGTACCGAGAAAAGCGGCATGATGTGGGTGTGCTGGAGACGAGCCAGCGAGAGATGCTCCTGGCCCAACCGCGGTGTGAACTTGAGGACGACGGGTCGATTCGCCAGGGAGATTTGCGTTGCCAGGAACACGCAGCCGTGTCCCCCTTGCCCCAACATCGCGAGCAGCCGGAAATCGCCCACCGACTCGCCGACGGCTGGGTAAGAAGGGGGCGAGCTTTCTTCGAGAATCTGATGGCAATCGAGCAGGATCTCCAGCTGGGCCTGCCATTGTGGAAACCGGCGTAGGATTTCGGCTCGGACGACGTCTTGCCCGAAATCGCGCCGCAGGCAGACTTCTTCCAGGATTAGATCGACCGCAGCTTCGGGGTGATCCCATAGCTCAGGATAAAGCGCAAGAAGCTCTTCCGCCAGGACACAGGTTCCTTGGCTCCACGACTTGGCCATCTCCTCGGTCAACCGAGCCACCAGGGCTTCGGCGTCGAAGGATGGAGGGGTCGCAGCGTTCGTCTCGGAAGGGGAGTTCCCCGGCCAGGACGCACTGGTAGAGCTCGCGGGTGCGGGCACGGGACGCCGCGGCGGAATGGGGATGCGGGCGCTGGAATGGGGGAAGTGGGACAAGGGATCTGCCATAGGCCAGCCTTCACCGTTTGTTCGGCACGACTGGCCTATGTTTGAAAGCCAGCCGGCGCGCCAGGTCACGCAGAATGCGGCGAATACTGCCCGGGTGGAGGCCCGTGCGGGCGGCAATCTCAGCCAGCGGTATGCCTTCCCGCCGGAGGCGCAGCAACTCTTGGTGCGCCGGCGGGCAGAGTGCCAACAATTGCTCCCACAAGTCTTCTGCCTGCACGATATCACTCGGCGTGGGTTGGCGGGAGGCGGCGAACGGTTCGGCTTCGAATCCGGCCAGCGGTTGTTCCTTCTCCACGGCCAAGCGATTGCGGCGAAACCGATCGTTAAACCGATTGCAGGTTACGCGGATCAAGAAGGCCCGGAGGTGGTTGGCATCGGTGAAGTGGAGATCGCCTTCCCGAACATCCCGCAGCAGGTCGACCCAGATGGATTGCACGATATCCGTGGAATCGAACTTGGTACGCAGCTTGATCGGGAGGCGGCGGCGGACAATTTTGCGGAGATACGGCTCGTAAGCCAAGAATACCTGCTCCGCCGCCAATGCGTCGGCGCTGGAGAGTTTCATGAGCAAGGCGTCAAGCGGGTTGGCATTCATGCTCCACGCCTCATTGGAAAGCGGAAAACTGGCCGAAATTCGGTAGGCAGACGCCGGGTGCCGCGTCTTCCGGGTTGGCAGCCCCAAGCCGGGGAACCAAGGCAAAGGGCGAGCCACGCGTCGGCCGCCGCGCTTGACGGCGGGCAACTTCGCATGCCATCGCTGCTGCCACTACCACCGCCCCCGACGAGAGGAGCAAACCGATCTGTTTATCGGTGGCGTGGTTTCCCAGATTGTTTACCATCTCAAAAAAGCTTTGCACCTCCGCACGCAACGAGGAGAAATCCAGGGCCAGGCCATCGGTGAGAAGCTCATGCTGCTGCGGAGATGCGTTGGTGAAGTCATCCTCCACAGCCGCGGGTTCGGGCAGTAAGGAGACGGCCGAGGTAATGATCTCCACCGTCCGGGGGTACGGGACCTTATCATCGAGGCTTGGCCTTGAACGGGTTTCTGCAATCGCGATGCGCTCTTCACCGGGGCGTTGACTTGCCTCTTCGATTGGCCCGCAGGCCTGCGGACTTGCGGCCACAACGGGATTTCGATTGCTGGGTTCCGGCTCGGGACCCGCTTGCGGAGCCTGTAGGTGCAGTTCTTCATGTGCCGTGCCTGCGCCATCGGCGGTGTGCGGTTTTCCATCCGAGGAAGCGATCGGACTTCGCCCGTCGCCATCAGAGGCACTGCCGTTGACGGGACTGTGCTGCCTCTTGTCCGCCGTGCTATCTTGGCCGGCGGGCGCGGAATCCGCACCATCCAGCGCTCCGACGCTCCCACCCGACGTGCTGGGATTACTCTTCGTGTCCGGACCTGAGTCGACGGGATTCTTCGGGGTGTTCCCCTGGCTATCCGGCCGACTGTTCCGTGCCGGATCGTGCGGGCTATCATGGGTGCCGCTGAAGGGAGCTGGCGGGGCGGGCGTCCCGGAGGCCGTTCCGCTGGGGGGAGGACTGGGGTTACCGCCGGTTTGATTGCCGTCGCCATTCGCGTCCGTGCTTTTCGACCGGTCCGGACTGCCATCCGAACCACGCGGGACTTCGCCCTGCACTTTGGTTGTGCCGTCTTCTGGATTCCCGCTGCTTTCGCTTTGGCCGCGGGATGGATCCCCCTGGCTGGGCCCTGGATCGCCGGGGTCATCCCCTTGCATACCACCCGGGCCATTGTCTCCTGGTCCTTGAGGTTGATTGCTGAGGCTCGTGTCGGAAGGGACCAGTTGGATGCTCACGGGAGCAGATGGGACAGCGAGCTGCGAATCGAGCTCGGAAGCCTGCGGAGCATTTTTGCTGCCGCTGGGTGGCGCGTCGCCGGGGTTATCATTCTGGGTGGGTTGCTGGTCGCCCGGGTTACTGTTTTGGGCCGGTTGTTGACCGCCCGAACCATTCTGCGGATCTGCGAGGGTCGTTAGCTGGGTGGAATCGTCCAAGGGCGGTTGGGGGCCGTCGGTCAGTTTGGGGCTGGAAGCCAGGATGGAGAGCACCGTGCGGGTCTCGAGAGTTTCGAGAAACGGCTGACGACGCCGAGCAGGGGGCTTGGCGAGCTGGGCTCGGGCAACTTGGCGATGCCGAACTCTCAGCAGTGATCTCAGAAGACCCAGACCCATACCGATACCCGAATCCTTCCTGACGAAGCAGCTGGCCTTGCTACCGAAGCGTCAGAACTGTGCCAGCGACCAGCACTCCGGGGATGCGCCCAGAGGCTCTAGTGGATCCACAGCTCCGGCTTCAGGCGCGGGTCGTTCTCTTACCTGTCGGCTCGTTCCTCGTATCCCGATCGCAGTTTGGGATCCCGCCCTCATTGGCCCGGCTTCTGTGTGGTGTGTGACGGCGAGCACCGTGTCCCCGTCTCTGTCGCGCAGGGGTCTTGCAATCCGTACGGCATATTGAACCCCGCCGTGGAGAAACTGTTCCGCGTATCCCGGATGTCGGTTCCACGCTCCTGGACGGGAGTCCTTTTCTCCCGCCGGTGCATCGAACTTGGGATGGACATCCATCCCAACTTTCACCGGGAGGCGAACGGATCGAGACCTATCCGTTTATTAGGTCCCATTTTGTTCGCGGCGTCAAGTTTTTTCTGGCACAATCTTTTGAAGGGAATGCGTAGCGGAAAAGTGCGTGGAATCTGCATTCGTACCCTGGGCTCCGTTAGCCGTGCCGTTCACCGGGGCCGCCGAAGGAGGGCCCTCCTCCGGCCAATCTTCGAAACGAACAGCCACGCGCTTGGAAATCCCCGATTCCTGCATCGTCACGCCGTAAAGCACGTCAGCCACCGCCATGGTTCGTTTCGAATGGGTGATGATGATGAAATGAGAACGATCCAGGAACTCGCGCAGGACCGCCGTGAAGCGGCCAATGTTGGCTTCGTCCAGGGCCGCGTCCACTTCATCGAGAATGCAGAATGGACTCGGCTTGCTGCGGAAAATGGCCAAGAGCAGGGCGACGGCCGTCATCGTTTTCTCGCCACCGCTCATGAGCGAGATACTGCGCAGCTCCTTTCCGGGTGGACGTGCAATGACCTCGATCCCGCTCTCCAAGATATCGGCTTCGTCCTCGAGGACGACGTCCGCCATGCCGCCGCCGAACAGTTTGCGGAACAGCTCCTGGAAATGCGTGCGGATGGTGGCGAACGCCTCGGTGAAGAGCCGGCGGCTGTCGTGATTAATCTTGGCAATGATCTCTTCAAGGGATCTCTTGGCGGCCGTCAAATCTTCAAACTGGCTTCGCAACGTTGCCGCCCGTGTCTCCAATTCGGCCAGCTCCTTGAGGGAGTCCAGGTTAACGCTTCCGAGGCGATCAAGTTTTCGCCGCAATTCGGCGATTTCGTCATTTGCAGCCGGCGACTGCGTGGATGGAGCTTGTTCGATGGTTGCCTCGTCGGACCCATCCATTGCCCAGCGTCCGCTCGCCACGGCCAGCCGGTGCACCTCGGCCAAATCCAGCTGATAATCTTCGCGCAGCCGATCAACCAGTGTGTCCTGGCGATGACGCAAATCGCTGACTTCCAGCTCTCGAGCATGCGCCTGTTCTTGCTGAGTCCGCCAGCCATTACGGGCTGCCTGGGACCGCTCGGCCAGGGAATGTCGCTCCTGCCGTTGCCGCTCGCGCATGCTGATCAGCTCCGCCAGCTGCCGTTCTGCGGACTCCTTTTCCAGGTACCACCTCGCCAGGGCGGCTGAAGCCTTGAGCAAGGTGCGCTGACTCTCAGCCAGCCGTGTCCGCGCAGCGCTCAAATGCTGTTCGCTCTGGAGACGTTCCTGCCGGCGCTGATTGAGGTCTGTTTCCGTCTGCCGGTACCGGGCTTGAAGCGCCGCCAGCCGTTCCTCCGCCTGGGCCAACGTCACCTTGGCGGCCGTGCATGCTTGCTGGTGCTGCTGCCGCTGTTGATCTCGTTCGCGGATCTCGCGGGCTGCTTGCTCGAGGCGACCCTGAATGATCTGGACCTGGCGTTCCGCTGCCTCGGCGCGCTGGTTGGCACTGTGCCAGGCTTGCTCCAGGTTTTCGATCTCCTGCTCGACCTCGCTGATCTCACTCTGGCTGAGGATCACTTCTTCGTGCAGGCCATCGCGGCGCTCACGGTGTTGACCAAGACGCGAACGCAGGTCGGCAGCTTGTTCGGCCAATACTTCGGTCTCTCGCTGGAGCGTTCCCAGGTGCG
This sequence comes from Gemmataceae bacterium, assembly GCA_035295665.1. Lineage (GTDB taxonomy): Bacteria > Planctomycetota > Planctomycetia > Gemmatales > Gemmataceae > DATGIQ01. Next base: position 11,527 of record DATGIQ010000002.1, read on the forward strand.
CTTCCAAGGCTACCAAGCGGCCGCGCAGGTCCACGAGGTCCTGTTCCCGCTCGTGGATCCGCTGGTCGAGGACAACGATTTGTTCGCGCAGCTCACGCAATTCGCTCTTGCGGGAGAGGATGCCGGTCTCGGCGTGGTGCGTCCCCATTGTAAGCGTGCCGTCGGTTTCGAGCAGCTCACCCTGCATCGTGACGAAGCGGTAGCCGGCCGATTGTGCAGCAAGGGCCCGTGCCGTGGACAAATCGCGAACGAGGAGCGTCCGACTCAGGAGCCGTGCGGGCAGGTCCGCCAACTCGGCGTTCTCACAAATCACCACATCTTCTGCCAGCGCCACCGCGCCGGGATAGACCGTCACGGGGTCCGGCGCCGGCGGCGTGCCGACCGCGCTCAGCGCCGAAAGGTCGAACCCGCGGTCCGGAGTTTCCGGTGTGTGGGGGATTACCCGCGTGAGCGGCAGGAAGCTGACTCGGCCGGAGAAAGGCTGCGTCTGTTGCCCCATCGCCTGATGCAGCATCTCCGTGTCGCGGACCAAGAAGCGCTGGGCACGCTCTCCGAGGGCAAGGTCGATCAAGGGTGCATATTCCCGCCGCACGGTGAGGAAATCGGCCACCATGCCGAGAACCGTTCGCCACGGACCCGGTTCGGGTTGCTCCAGCAAGGCGAAGACTTCGCGGACACCTGCTCCCAGTCCCTCGTGGCTTCGCTCCAGGCCTTCGAGGACATCCACACGGCTCGCCAAGCCGCTGCGGCGCGCACGGAGGTCGGCGATCTGCTGCTGAGTCTCTTCGTGCCGATGCCGCAGGCTCTCCTGCTCTTGCCGCTGGTTCGCCAATTCTTGCCGGGAGGCCGTGAGCTTGGCCTGGAGCGTCTCGTCCGCTTCGCTGAGTTCTTCCAGTTCCAGGTCGATCGAGGCCAAATCTTCGGTGGCCTGCTCCGTCTTCAGCCGCAGCCGCTCGCGCTCCCGCCGGAGGTTATCGACCTGAGCCTTGAAGCTGACCGCATCGTTCTGGAGCCGGGCCGCCAGCCGCATCTGATCGAGATGACTGGCCTTGTCGGCCTCGACCTGGTTTTGCAATTCCGTCAGCCGGCCGACGGTCGCTTGCAATTCCTGTTCGAGGGCTTCAACGCCCTGTCGGTGAACCTGGCATTGGGCGTCCACGCGACGGAGGTCCTGGGCGGCCAGGCCAGCGGCCTCGGCGAGAGCGTTGACGCGGCCATCCAGTTCGCTCAAGCGAGCCCGCATCTGGGTTAGGTTTTTCTCCAGATCGGCGGACAGTGTCCATTCATGCGTGGAGGTCGTCTCCTCGGCAGTGATTTGCTGGCGGGCCTGGGCCAGGGCCATTTCCTGGGCGTGGGTGGCTTCGTCGAGCCGAGCCAGCGTCTCTTCCAGGCTGCGCGCCTCTCTTTCCCAAGCCTCCACCTGTTTGGCCTGTTCTTCCAAGCCGATGCGCAGGCTATCGAGCACGGCGGTCTCGGCCTGGAGTCGTTCGGCTAGCTGGTGGAACTCTTCCAATCCCAGGGCTACCCGGAGTTCCTTGAGCCGATGGCTGTACTCCTGGTAGCGTTGGGCCTTGGCTGCTTGCAGCTTGACGCTGCGCAACTGCTTTTCGACTTCGTCGATGATATCGCGGGCCCGTTGCAAGTTCTGGTCGACCCGTTCCAGCTTGCGGAGGGTCTCGATCTTCTTGGCCTTGAATCGGCTGATCCCGGCTGCTTCTTCGAAGACGGTACGCCGCTCCCTGGTCGAGGCTTGCAGGAAGACATCGACGCGCCCTTGCTCGATGACGCAATAGGCATCCGCGCCGGCCCCACTGCCGAGGAAGAGCTCCTTGATGTCTTTGAGCCGGCTGGGCTGCTGGTTGATGAGATACTCGCCTTCGCCGTCCCGATAGACCCGCCGAGTGATTTGCACTTCGGTATCCTCGGTGGCGAGGATGCGGCGGCTGTTATCGAAGGTCATCGTGACTTCGGCCAAGCCGAGGCTGCGGCGCGTGGTCGAGCCGTTGAAGATTACATCGGCCATCTCGCCGCCGCGCAGGCTCTTGGCGCTTTGCTCGCCCAGCACCCAGCGCACGGCATCCACAATATTGCTCTTCCCGCTGCCGTTGGGTCCGACGATGGCCGTGATGCCGCCCGTGAAGTCGAACTGGGTCTTGTCGGCGAAGCTCTTGAAGCCAACCAATTCCAAACGCTTAAGCATTCCGTCCCCACGAAAATGCGAATTGGCCGATACCCGTCGGCTTCCCCGCGCGCAGCACAGCATCCTACCAGATCACCAAGAACCTTTATTCTAGGGCTCTCGGGGCAATTTGCATTGTGCCGTTTGTTCGCAGGGAAAGGGAAGAGCCGAGACGGTCGATCTGAGATGTCATCTCTTGAGATCGACGGTCCGGGCTCGGATCTTGAAAAAAAGGGATGCAGCGGCGAATTATTGCGGACGGCCGCCCGTGCCCTTCTCGAAGAGCGTCGGCGTGGAGCCGAAATCAGCTCGGGCCGCCACGATTTCGGGGTGCGTCTTGCGCAGTTCCGGATCGCCGGCTCCGGCCTTGGCGAGGTCGAAGACCGAGGTTGCCTGTGGCAAGGCATCGATGGCCACCGGACAGCTCAGACATTGGAGTTGATCCGCCCGGCGCAAAACCTCCACCGCATCGGCGTAGTCGCCACCCATTTCGGCCAGGGTACGGAGCACTTCTTCCAACTTGAGCCCGCATTGTCGTTTGCTCTGGCCGTACCGGAGCGAGATGCGCGCGATCGTGCAACGGGTGTCTTCCTTGTTGGCGGTGACTGTGAACTCTCCGGCCAGGATGGGGAACGGCGGAATCAACGTGGGCTCTTCGCCGAACAGGACGATCTCCGGCCGATTGCGGCTGGCGATATGAACCAGCGGTTTCGAGTCGGCAGCCACCTGGTGCAGCCAGAAGGAATCGTTGAGGTGCTCACCCCGCACCAACTCCGCATTTTCGTCGAGCGCCCGCAGGGCACGGAAGGCACCGTAGCGTGTCTCCGGCGACGACTCGCTCAGGAGTCGGCCAAGCTCGACGTGGCAAACCGCTTCATCCAGAGAAGCCATTGCCGTCAGACTAAACGCCCGCAACACCGGCTGCTCCTTGATGGCACGGGCCAGCTCTTCTCCGCAGCTGGGATCACCGAGATAAGCCAGCGCCTCCGCCGCACAGAAGCGCACCAGGGGGTGCTCACTGCTCAGCCCGCGTTTGAGCGTGGGAATGCTATCCTGGCCCAACGCCTCCAGCCGCAGCGCAGCCGCCACCGTCTTGGCGGGATCGAGCAGCTGGTCCTCCAGCCGCCGGTGGTATGGGATCCGCGCAGCTTCTGTTTCCCAGAGCGGAACGAGGCGAACGACCCGGAGATAGCGCGGAAGGTTCAGCCGGTACTGGGGCGGGACGTTGAGATAGACAATTTCCTTGGTTTTCGCTTCCGCCAGCTCGGCCATAACGCCGTGTGTGGGACCGTGGAAAGTTTCGTTGATGCGATCGGCCACATTCTTGGCGACGCGGACACGCTGTTCGTTGCTGTTGAGGTAAACGTAGAATGGTCGATCGAGCAGGCACCTCCCTCCGGCCCAGATGCGGGCCTGGCGGAGTTTGGAGCTCGCATCGCCGTCGCTGAAGCCGACTACGAGCCGGCCTTCCGCCTTGGCCACGGCATGTCCCTGAAGGTAGGCGTCGGCTCCTTCGTAATTCTTGTCCAGGTGTTTCTTGGTGTCGTAGTTATACAGGGTGCATTCCACGAGTTGGCCTCCGCGCAGGCTCTTGGTTTTGCTCTCGCGTGGCAGGGTGATCTCGACATCCAGCGGATCGCCCTTGTGGGCATCGGCGGGGATCGCGGCGCGGACGAACACCAGGGAAGTGGTGGG
>DATGIQ010000003.1:0-3939 GCA_035295665.1 Gemmataceae bacterium
GATATCGAAGACGCGGTCGAGGTGGTTGCCATCGACCACAACCTTGCCGTTGCTGGTGTTCTGAATGGTCAAGTTGCCGCCCCCCGCTTTCCCGAGGATATCGAAGTCGCCAGTAGCATTGCTGTCTTCGCCGCTGCCAGCCAGCGTCATCTTGTAGGTGCCGGCGAGGGTGAGGTTGATCGTATTGTCGCCGACCGTGGCATTGGCGGCTTGGATGGCCGAGCGCAAGGTGACAGTGCCCGCCGGCGGGTTGAGAATATCGGCGAAGCTGTTGACGTTAAAAATCGCCGGCGCGAGCCGGTCCTCCAAAACCTCCAGACTCAAGTGTCTGCGGCGCACATGGGCGGGAGCGATCGGCCGGTCGCCTGGCCGGGATCGGTCGGTGAAGATGCAGCGGAAGGCGCGGATCATACGGGTGCTCATGGCGTAGTTGCAGCTCCTTGGTGCGTAAATCAGGTGAGCAATTGCGGGCGTGATATTCGGGCGAGCGATCAGGGGGGTAGCTCTCCAGAGCGTAACCCATTAGACGCTCAGCGTGTGCCATCGTCAAGGTGTAACGGATTGATCGATCGGATTTGCCTACGGCAGAGCTCGCGTGGACGATGCTTTTAATGACCTTTGGACTGTGGTCCACAGCGTACACTTTATGCTTGACTCGGCCGCAAAGGGTGTTACTGTAGTAGTCGCAATGACTCGAAGAAAGCGGGGAGCGCTCTGCCCATCTCATTGAGTTCCCCCCACATACTGCTGTTGTAGCTCCGCGCGGACCAGTCAACGAGGAGGCTGTCTCATGGTTCGGTCTTCCCAGCGGCGTTTTCCCGAACGGTTTCGGTTCCTTCATACTGTCCTGAGCCATTCTCGATCCGGGAAATCCGGCGAACGCGATCTGAAACAACGACGGCATTTCCACCCGCGACTGGAGGCGCTGGAAGACCGACTCGTCCTGGATTCCGGCGGCGCCGTGGGGCAGTTCACCGCGAGCAATAACCTCGTTTATAATGATGGGCAGCTTATCCCCAACGTGCAGATCGAGCCGATCTTCCTCGAAGATTCGGGTACGAATTCGGTCGTCTCGGCGTCGTTCCAGGCGTCGCTCGATTCCTTCTTTAACGCCATCACCACCGATTCCTATATTCCGAATCTGCTTGGCCAATACGGCGCCGGCGTGGCCACCATCGGCACGGGCAGCAAGGGCGCCGACGATGTCAACGTGCTCATTCCCGCAAACGGCACGGTAGGCGGCCGTTCGGTCGATGACTCGCAGTTCCCAGGCATCATTCAGAGGGAAATCAGCGCCGGTCGCACGGCAATCAGCACTGCGAATACGCTGTACTTCCTGTTCACGCCCCCCGGAGATGCCGTCACCGCCGGTCCACAGAACAGCATTAATAACTTCACGGGGTACCATTTGGCTTACCTTCAAGGAAACACCGTGGTCCCTTATGTGGTGATTCCCGACGAGTCGACCGGGCCCAACAGCAACTACATGAATCTTGGCCTCAGCGCGCTCCAGGGAGAGGAGGCAGTGTGCACCGACGATATGGCTGAGGCCATTACCGACGCAGACACCACGTTCGGCTGGCAAAATCCGACGTTCGGCCTCAACGGCGAGATTGGCGACCTGACCGCGAAGGAGACCTATACCCAGGATGGCAACCAGGTCCAATACCAGTGGTCGAACCAGCTTGTCGGGCCCGCCCACGCTCCTGGTACAGCGGGTCAAGCGAACTTGAACCTGTTCATCAACCAGCTTTCGCCGCCGGCCGTGCCTGTATCCGATACCATGAGCGTTCCGATTGCCACCTTCACGGATCCCAACATCGTTAATAACCCCGGAGCCTTCAGCGCGTCCGCCATTGAGATTTTCGACAACGGCACGACTTCGAATTTATGGACAACGAATATCACCGGCGGCGCCAACGGCGTCTACGTGGTCAACGGCACGCCTTCGCCGGCAGTGGGCACCGGGCAGGTCGGCTCGTTCAATCATCAGACCGGCCTGTACGTCATGGTCTATCAGAACCCGATTCAGCCCCTCGGCAACCCGCTCTCGATCCGCTACCAGCCGTTTAACGTACTCTCGAGCGCACCGCTCATCTACAAGGCCGACAACGGCGAAATGAGCGCCAACGGCAACCTGGCCCACAACTTTCGCCTGGTCATGAGCGGTTCGAATTTTGATCTCTTCGACAACAACCAGCTCGTGTTCATCCAACCGGCCGCCCTCACGACCTCCATTAACATCAATGCCGATCCCAACAGCGTCGACAGCTCCCTCACGATCGACTACAGCGGCGGAGCGTTCACCAACACCGTGACGTTCGATGGCGGCACCGGCAGCGGCGCCCACACGCTGACCCTCGAGAATGGCACTTTCTCCAACGAGATATACGCCTACAGCGGCGCCCACAGCGGCACCATCACGGTCGGCGGTCAAACGATCACCTACTCCGACACCTCCGCTCTTACCGAAAAAAACACGATCACCGACGATCTCATCAACTTGCCCACGGGCACAGTGGGGGCCACATTGCAGGACAGTACGCTCGGCAATGGCATGGCTCAGCTGGCCAGCACCAACTCTACGTTCGTAACAACGACGTTCACCGAACCAACGAGTCTGACCATCAGTGGAGGCCAAAACACAACCGTTACCCTGAACGCTTTGACCCTGAACACCGGCACGAGCGGCCTGTTGGTAAGCGCAGGAACGATTATCCTCAACGGCATTGTTGACAACAGCGCGATGGTCGGCGGCGGCATAGCGCTGACGTCGAGCAGTGCCATCTCCGAAGGCCAAGGCGGCGCCATCAAGACCAATGCCTTGACGACCAGCTCCGCTACCGGCACCGTCCTCGGAGGAGCCAATGCTGTCGCCCATTTCATGGCGAACAACAGCACCAGCGGCAACATTTCGCTGACGAACACCATCGCCACGTTGACCATCGCCGGGATCACGCAGGCCGGCGGCGGCAACGTCACTGTGACCAACACCGGTGCCCTCACGCTGAGCGGCAACGTGTCCGCTGGCACCGGAGCGATTGGCCTCACTGCATCGGGCAATTTAACCGTGCCGCAGGGCGAGAGCGTATCGACCGGCGGTGCCGTCACGCTCACGGCTGGCACCGGCGGTACTGGAGATACGTTGACGCTCAATGGCAATCTGACCGGCTCCTCGGTAACGCTCGACGGAGGGACGGCGGGCGGCACTATCTTTGTCCTCAATCCCGGGAGTGCCTCCAGCACGGCCATGACGATTAACGGCGGCGCGGGCGGCTCCGATCTCTTCAAGATTACCCCGAACACCACGACGGCCTTCACGGTCCACGGCCTAGGGGCGAGCGAAACCTTGGTCGTGTTTCTGGCCAGCACGACCACACCACAGTTGACCCTGACGAACCCGACCCCACCGAATGTCGCCGGCCATTGGTCGTTCGGGAATCGCCAGACGATTACGTTTGATTCAATGACCACGCTCAGCCCGCCGCTGGTGGCGTCGCTCAACCGGATGACGCCGGGCAGTCAGTCCACCAATGCCAGCAGCGTCACCTTCCAAGCAACGTTTACGGAGGCCGTGACCGGCGTTACCGTCAGCAACTTTATGCTCAGCGGGACAGCGGGGGTCGGCACCATTGGCACGCCGACCACCAACGATAACATTCACTGGTCGATCCCGGTAACCAACTTGAGCAACGGGATGGGCACGCTGGAACTGGACCTGACCAGCAGTACCGGCATTGTCGACCAGCAGTTCAATAATCCGCTGTTCCTCCCCGCCACGTTTATGGGGCAGAGCTACACCCTGACGGGTGGTGGCAACGCACCGATGGTGACGGCGGCGGGGAATCAGACCGCGACGGAAGGAGGTTCGAAGACCTTTACCATCGGTAGCTTCCAGGACCCCGGCGCGGGTCCGGATAGTGGGAGCATCAACTGGGG
>DATGIQ010000004.1:0-19336 GCA_035295665.1 Gemmataceae bacterium
TTGGGAGGGTGCTGTCTGCGGGACAAGCAAGGGGCCCCTTGCTTGTCCCGCAGACAGCACCCTCCCAAGAACGGCTTCAATGTAGCTTGGCCACAATTTTCTGAAACGCTTCATGCATCCGCTTCACGGTCTCGCCCCGGCTGCTGCGCCCGTTGGGGGCGTTGGTGTTGTAGAGAAAGGCCCAGTCCACGCCGTTTTCCATGTGTTCCAGCCAGGCCTGAATGCCGGGCTTGCCCCCGGATTTTGCATAGCGGTGGCCCTCGGGAAATTGGCGCACGACATCCCACCCCAGGCCCACGTGGCCGGCATTGGGGCGCTTCGGATTCGGCGGCAGCGGCGCGGCCAGCATCGCAGTCCTGGCTTTTTTCGATAGGAAGGGTTGGCCGAGCCCGCCATCGACGGCAACAAGGAAGTGGACGAGATCAGTCGCGGAAGCTAACCAGTTCGCCACCATTCGCCGTGCCGGCTTGCGGCCTCCAGCCTGGTAGCGGTGAGCCTCATTGGGCTCGTAGTTTCCCTCGGTCTCCAAATGCATGCGTGTGATGCCCCGCGGCTTGAGGAGCTTGGCGCGGACGTACTCCTCATAGCCCTCGCCCGCCGCGTGCTCGATCACGAGGCGTAACACCAGGAAGCCGATGTTCGAGTAGTGCGATTGGCTTCCGGGTGCGAACTCAAGAGGCTCACTCATCAACGTCCTGTATCGCAATGCGATATCGGCATCCTTGTCTGTGTCTTCACCCTCCATGTCGATATCCTCGGCTTGGTCGGACTTGACGTGGCCGGGAAAGCCGCCGGCGTGATACAGCAAGTGATGGACGGTAATGTTTCGGAAGCGGGCATCGGCGATTCGTTTGCCGGGCAACGGCTTCAGATCATGCAGCACGTCCACCAAGCGGGCGTCGAGTTCCAGCTTGCCTGCATCGACCAGCTTCAACACGGCCACGCCCGTGATAGCTTTGGTCACACTGGCGATGCTGAAGAGGGTGTCGGGCTGGACCGGCACACGCTTTGCCACATTGGCCAAACCGTAACCCTTGCTAACCACCAAGCGGCCGGCGTGGGCGATGGCCAGCGACGCCCCCGCAATTTCAAATTCGAGGAGGAGCTTTTCCATGATCGGGTGGACGGCTGCAAACGCGCGCTCTTGTGCCGGCGTGCCTCGTGTGGCCGCAGCGCGGTTCACTGGCTGAGCCGATTGCGCGAATGCCCATTTCGGGATGAGCTCACTGCCGGTCATGAAGGCGAACAGGCCGCCAAGCACTTCTCGACGATGCATCATCGTTCCAAGCCTCGCGTTGGGAATTACAGGGAACTTTTGTATCAACTGAACGGGCGAGAAGCCCGTGGTGTATTTTCAGCTATCTCGCTCCACGCCGCCTGATAGCAGTCGAGAGTCCGGCGATCGAAACACACGATTTGGATGACTTCGGGCGTGCTGTTTTGCTCCAGAAAACGCCTAGTCTCAGCCAGAGCAATTCGGGAAGCTCGTTCGGCTGGAAAACCGTAGGCCCCGGTGCTAATGGACGGGAAGGCAATCGTCCGTAGCCCATGGCGATGGGCTAGCTCCAGAGAGTTACGGTAACAGCGCGCGAGCAACTCATCCTCGCCGGCATTTCCGCCGCGCCAGATGGGGCCAACCGTGTGAATGACATGCCGGGCCGGGAGACGGTACCCTTTGGTAAGCTTTGCTTCCCCAGTGGGGCAGCCGCCCAACGTTCGGCACTCCTCCACCAGCTCCGGTCCGGCCGCAGCGTGAATGGCACCGTCGACTCCCCCCCCACCAAGGAGGGTGCTGTTGGCGGCATTCACGATGGCATCGATGGCCATTTTCGTGATATCGCCCTGCAGAATTTCAATCCGCCCCGTCCATTGTCGCTCCGCTGCGCTCATCGGGATCTCCTTTTTGCCTTACAGCCGCTGCCAGCCACGGCCTCCATGCCCAAAATGGAAAGTTTCGGAATGGAGGATCTCCGCCAGAATTTCCAAGGATTCCACGAGTCGCGGCCCCGGCCGGTTGAAGTACTGGTTGCCGTCAGCCAAGTACACCTGCTGGTTCCGCACGGCGCGCAACCGCGGCCATTCGGGCTGATCGGATAATGCAGACAAATCGCGTCGTGATCGTTCGATCTCGAACCCACAGGGCATTATCACCAGGACTTCGGGATCTTGCGCGCAAAGTTCCGGCCAGGACATCCAGGGCGCATGCTTGCCGGCGACGCCAAAGAGGTTCACGCCGCCGGCCATCTCGACCAGTTCGGGCATCCAGTTGCCGGCCGCCATCAACGGCTCGATCCATTCGAGGCAGGCTACGGTCGGCCGTTTCGGCAAGGTCCGTGCCTTTTCCATAATGGCTGCCATCCGCTGCTGGAGACTGGCGATGAGCTGGGAGCCGCGCTCTGGCACGGCCAGGGCCTCAGCCACTTGGCGCATGCTGGTCCAGGCGTCAGCCAGGTCGTTCGGAGCCAGCGAAACGAGATGCGGAGAGGGGCCAAGCCAGGATCCCAGTGCGCGCTGGACATCGCCCAAGCTCACCGCACAGACCTCGCACTGCGTCTGGGTGATGATCACGTTCGGCTGCAGCGCGCGCAGCATCTGGGCATCGACCCGATAGACCGAAAGCCCTTCCTGCACAATCGCTTTTACCCGCTGATCAATCTCAGAACTTGAACCTTCGGTGGGGAATTTTGGCGCCGTGCAAATGGGCAGCCGTTGGACCGATGCCGGAAAATCGCATTCGTGGGAGCGCCCGACCAGTTGGCCTTCGAATCCCAGCGCACAGACGATTTCGGTGGCGCTGGCAATCAGCGAAATGATGCGCATCTCAGCCGGCTTCGGAGACTTCGCGATCAACGGATGACCCCCGACTTGGCCTATCTCAGTTTCACCCGCGTCAGTGCGTCACCTCCGCTGGAGCCCCTCTCGGAGAGGCGTTCGACCAACCAGCGACGAAAGATGTCCGCCTCGCGTTCTTTATTGGTCCAGCGTGCCCGGTCGAACATCGTCAGCGCCATGAGCAGGGCATGGTGTTGACCGGCTCGGTCCCCAGCAAGCTCAAACTGGCGGTAATAACGATCAATCGCTTCGACGCTCTGTCGAGCCGTTTCTTCATCTTTGTAGCCGAGACGATTGGCGAAGAACTTCGAGTACACGTTCATGGGATGGGCCGACGTCGTGTACAAATCGAAGTAACCGGAGAGCAGCTCCGACTCCTGGAGGATGGAAGCCACGTAACTCGGTCGCGACTTGGTGATCATGGCCAGGTCCTCCACCTCCGTAATTCCGGATAAGTAGAGGGAAATGATCTGGTCCTTTTTCGTGATTCGTTCGCCAACCTGCCTGGGACGATCAAGGCTTGCATTTTGCTTTTCGGTAGTTTTCATGGCCGCACCTCTGTTTGCTCAAACCAATCCCCAATAGCGCCGCAGGAACCATTCCAGACAAAGCAAGCTGACAAAGAGCATAAAGCATGCCAGGATGCCGGACGAGGCAAGGCTCGCCAGTTGATCGTTCAGGGCCTGCGAGGGAGGATTGCGCCGCCAGTCCGGCCAGAGCTGGGCCTTGGGCCGGTTTTGCGGAGTCGGCTGCGCTCCGAGGTCTTTGAGGAATTGCCGCAAGTCTTCGGCCTGATGGACCTTCCCTCCGCCAGCGTTGGCCAGCTTGGTGAGAAAGTCATGGTCCGCGGCTTGCCGGGCCATCTCGGCCTCATCTTGATAAATCATGAACCGGGCCTTGGCCGGGGCGAGATTCTCGATCGGCTTGCCATCGACATCTTTCCCCCAGCCGCGGGCAACGAGCACGTATTCACCCGGCAGATCGGTCTTCCAAAATGTGCCGCGTTCCGATCCGTGCTCCCGGGCGGTCGGCACCTTGGTCTCGTTTTTCTGGGGGTCGATCACTGTCACTTCGAAATGGGCGTCTTGTTCGGGGATGTCCACTCCGCCTTTGCCGCGGAGCCGCACGCCGAACCCGAGCTTGCCCCCTGCCGCCAGCCGCCGGGTATCCGGCAGCACCAAGAGGTTTCCGTCCGTTTCGTCGCGCTTCGCCAGCCAAAGGACTATCTGTTGCCAAAACCGCGCATGCGCGCGCGTCCCGGGCTCGGACCGGCACCATTTCCAGGTCGTATCTCCGGCGAAGGCCAGCGTGCGGCCATTGCCGAAGAACATCTGACCAACCAATACCGGATCCGCGTTGTCGGCTGCGCCGGCACGGGCCAGCACAATGGCGCCGGGCTTTATTCTTCCCAGCCGGGTCATGCCATCGAGCTTCGGCAGCTGACTCCAGAGCGTTTTGTTGTCGGCTTCATTATCTGCTAAACGGAGCACATAATGGCGTAACCCCTGAAAAGTCGGGACCATTTGCACCGGAGTATTAATCTGGCCGGCCGTGTCCAGTTCAACGGGCAAAAGCTTGGCGATTTCGGTGTTGACCCAATCGCTGTTCCCGAAACTCTCGTAACCGCCGAGCATCAAGAGCCCGGCACCTTTGTCGTAGACTTGCTGATAGATAGCGGACAAGACGCGCGGATTGCCGGCACTCAGACGCCGGCCACTGATGTCACCCAGGATGATGACGTCGTAGTGCTGCCGATCGAACTGGAACAGATCACTTTCGCCCGGTGGGGGCGGCTCATCATTCAAGCGGACCGACTCGAACAGGCGAATGTTCCGATTCTCGCTCAAGGCATAACGGATGAATTTCGGTTCCCATGCCCGGTATTTTCCTTCCACGTACAGGACGCTGATCCCTTCCTTGGTAACCGTGACAAAGGTGCTGATCTCGTTATTGATCCGGGTCATCTCCCCGGTGATGGGATCAACCTTGAGCGTGACTTTGATCTCGCCGGGCGTCGCCGGAGCATCGCACAACAGTTCCACTTCGTTGCCGGTTGTCTTCAACAATTGGAAGTCTCGGGCACCAGGCATTTCCACATCGTTGACAAAGAGCCGGACGTGGACCGTGGTGTTTTCGAAGCCGGGCGCGTCCAGCGTGCCTTTGACCAAAAGCTTGCCCTTGATCGCAACCGGAGACGGATCCGGGCGAATCGCGGTGAAGGCGATATCGCGCTGTTTCGGCCGCGTTGTCGTCTGGCCGAAAGCGAACGTGTGAATGGGGCAGGGAAGCATCCGCCATTTCGTAGCCACGGACAGGGCGGGATAACGGGTCCCGTTGTCCGCGCCGTCGCTGAGGATGAGAAGGCCCCGTAAATGACGATCGCTGCTGTGGCGTTCATAAAGCGATTGCAGCATCTCACCGAAATCGGTGCGCTTGCCGTCCGCTTTCCCCTGCGGATCAAACAAACCGACGTCGCCGGCAAAACGGTACGGAATGACCTGAAAATGGTAGTCATCTTGGAGCCGCTGGAATAACGGCTCGGAATCGTGCAAGAGGCGGCGCAGATAGTCCCAGCGCGATTGGCTGTTGTATTGATCTTGGATGGTCATGCTCTCCGAGGCATCCGCGGCGATGAGCAGCGTCGAAGGGAGATGCAGCTCATTCTGGAAAGCCAGCGAGGGCCGAAGTACGGCCAGACAAGCAACGACCAAGGCGGCAACCCGGATTCCGATGAGTACCAAAACCCGCTGATAACTGGCCCCTCGAACTCCGCGGTAGGTCCAGACCGTCAGCGCGATGAGTAATAAGCCAATGAGCACTAAGCCGCGCGGTCCGACCCCCGGCAAGGACCAAGGCCACGCCGGATCCCAGGTCAACAGGATGGAATCGTTCGTAGCAGCCATACGGAACAACGATTTCGAAAAACGTTCGGACACTATGATTCTAGGGTGCCCGACCATTTTTCGAAACGTCAGCCGCTGGACTGGCCTCGGCAGAACTCCTCCAGCGAGCCGCCTGTATAGCGGATCAAGTAAGCGACGTTCGAATTGACTGGGCCGAGCCTCATCTCGACGGTGAATCTTCCACTTCCCTCCCGGGGTTGATCCACAGCGGCTCGAACATCGAAATGGGAAGCAGAAAGAATATAGACCGACGCTTGGTTGGGACCGCGGACAAAAAGCAGATGCGGGACCCAGGTGCCGGCAAACCGCTCGATCTCGTACGAAACCAGATACTGGTAATCGAAGTCGGGAGGTACGATGACCCGGAATCCTTCTTGTTCAAAAGACCGCTGTACCTCTTCCGGGGATGCGGAAACATGGGCGTTCCAGTTGTCGGCGATCGTTCGCGGATCGACGGGGCGTCCCGGCCGAATGGCCGCAAAGACGGCCAGCCCGACGGCGAACAAGCCAAACGCAGCCACCGCCGCCGCGATACGCGGATGCCGCCGCGGTAGACGCTGATACCACATCCGGCGCTCCGCCTGGAGCCGCGTCAGGAGTCGTTGGCGGAGGTCCGGGGGAACCGACACTTGCCGCATGGCTTGGCTCAGCAGTCGTTCAGCCTGATGCTCGGTCCGGGCATAGGAACCGCACTCCATGCATTCGTCCAGGTGGGCGTTCAGGGCTTGTGCGGCATCGGCTTCCAGTTCGGACGTCCTGGGGCGCACGAAGGCCAGAAGAAGGCGAGCGGTCTTACAATCCATGGTTCGCCCTCCGTGGGCCCTCAGCCACTGCAACTGCGGCCGGATCGATAAGCCGCGCACGCAGCTGAGCCTTGGCCCGTGCCAGCCGTGACATCACCGTGCCCAGCGGTAGATCCATCTGATCCGCAATGTCCCGGTAACTGAAATCCTCAAAGTAGTACAGAATGATCGGCGTTCGAAAGCTCTCGGGCAGTTGGTTGAGCGCTTGCTGCAATTGTTCCGGATCGACGGCCGGCAACGGACCCGGCGGGCGCTCAGGGAGCTCAGGGATATCCGTGAGCGAGAGGCAATGCTGGTGCTTCTCCGCCCGCACCTGGTGCAAATAGACATTGCGGAGAATGCGAAAGAGCCACGCTTTCGCCCGCGCCGAGTCGCGCAGTTGGCCGAGATGCAACTGGGCTTTGCAGAACGCCTCTTGGGTCAAATCTTCCGCGTCGGCTGCGGTGCCGCACAGCCGATACGCATACCGGTACAAGGCAACGTAGTTCGCCTCAACCAGCCGATGCACCTCGCGTTGACTACCGGGCAAAGCCATGGCGGGCAACCCCTCTCCAACGAATGATCCGCGACGGGAGCGTTTTATTCCCCAGGGCACAAAGAAGCTGGCCGTTCCGCGAGAGGAAACCGCTCTCCAATTCTTTTCAGATTACGGTGGCCGATGCAAAGGGACCAGCGTACAACAGTGTAATTCAGTAAGCTGAGCCTGAGCTTGCAGCAGGCGTGACAGCTCCTTTGGGAATAAATGAATACCCAGCGCATCTTACGTAGTGAGCCGCTGGCGGTAGGCCGAGCGGCGAAACTCCGTGGTTCCAGGTGACTTGGAAAGGATGGTACCAGCATGAGAAAGCTTCTGGCACTGTGCATGATCGGCGGATTCTTGGCGGTGGGATGCGGTAACCCAACTTCGCCGTCGAAACCGGCGCCGCCCAAATCCGGGCCGGGCGCACCGTCGACGGGCGCGCCGTCCGGTTCCTCCAAGATGGACGAGACCAAGAAGGACGAAACCAAGAAGGATGAGACCAAGAAGGACGAGACCAAGAAGCCGGGCGGCTAAATTGGATTGTGGTTCTCCCTGGACCCTGCCGTCGCGAGGTCGAGTCACTAGAATTGTTTCTGATGAAAGGGAGACATTCGGGCTAGAGAAGGGTCGGTTTATGAGACAACCCCGGAACAATTGGGACTCCGGGATTCCCCTTTGGATGTCTTCTCGAAAGGATGGATTGACAGTGAAAAAAATGATCGCAGCAATGGTTCTGGGCGCATTCCTGGTGGCGGTGGGTGTTGGTTGCGGCGGCCCGACCTCGCCGGCGAAACCGGCAGCGCCCAGCGACAAGAAAGACGAGAAGAAGGAAAAGATGTAGCACGCTCTGTTCCAGCGAGGAATAAACAAGAGCCGGCCATCACGATGGCCGGCTCTTGTCGTTTTTCCAGCGGTGAACCCCCGGGATCTTTGCGGCGTACAGAACGTAGGGCGAGAGTCGGAGAACGGTTGGGAATTGGCATCACTGATCTGACTGCAAGGGACCCTCCCAACCCCGAAGGAGCAAAGGGCGATCCGCTTGCGTTTCCCCCAAGGCAAGTGGATTGCCCCGCTCCATTTTTCTGCCCCCCTCTGCACGGGGATGGGCAAACGCTTCCGCCATCCCCATGACAACAAGCCAATGCAAAGGGGCGAGCCCATCAGGCTCGCCCCTTTGCATTGGCTCAGGCTTTGCGCTCTGAAGCCCTAGCTCTTGGTTTCGCTCCCCGCTCCAACCAGTTCCCCTGCCGGGGCCCCGGAGGTGGCGTCGAACAAGATCCTCTTTTCCCCATCCACTTCGTGTACCCGGACCGTGATCGTGTCTTTGCCCTGAAAATTGCCCTTGAGCAATTCCTCGGATAGGGGGTCTTCGAGCAGGTGCTCGATTGCCCGCCGCAAGGGCCGGGCGCCGAATTCCGGACTGTAACCCTTTTCGATGAGCAGATCCTTGGCCTCTTCGGTGAGCACCAGCGTCAGGTTCTTTTCCTTGAGCCGCTTGACGACCTTGGCCAACTCGATGTCGATGATATTCTTCATGTCGGCCTTGTTCAGGCTGCGGAAGACGATGATATCATCGACACGGTTGAGGAACTCCGGCCGGAAGGTGCCTTCCATCACCTGCTTGAGGACTTCCTTCATCTTTTCGTAGGTGGTCTGTTCGTCCTTCTTGCCGAAGCCGAAGCCTGCCTTGCCCGTAATCTGTTCGGCACCGATATTCGTCGTCATGATCAAGATCGTGTTCTTGAAATCGATGGTCCGACCGACGTTATCGGTAAGCCGGCCTTCTTCCATAATTTGCAGGAGCATGTTCCAGACGTCGGGATGCGCCTTTTCAATTTCGTCCAGGAGAACGACACTGTAAGGCCGGCGGCGAATCTTCTCGGTTAGCTGACCGCCTTCTTCGTAACCGATGTAACCCGGCGGTGCCCCGATCAGACGGCTGACGTTGTGCTTCTCCATGTACTCCGACATGTCGATCTGCACCAACGCGTTCTCGTCGCCGAACATGAAATGTGCGAGTCGCTTGGCCAGCAACGTCTTGCCCACGCCTGTCGGTCCCGCAAAGATAAAGCTGCCAATCGGCCGTTTCGGATCCTTCAAGCCGGCTCGGCTCTTGCGGACCGCCTTGGCAATGGCACAAATCGGTTCGTGCTGACTGATCACATACTTGTGCAGCTCATCTTCCATCTTGAGCAGCCGGGCGGTTTCATTGTCCTCCAGCCGTTTGAGCGGCACCCCCGTCATTTTACTGACGACCTCGGCAATCACTTCCTCATCCACAACGCCGTCAATCTCCTTCGATTTTTCCCGCCATTCGCGGGTAATGTTGTCCTTCTTCTTTTTCAGCTTATCGGCCTGGTCGCGCAGATGGGCCGCCTTTTCGAAGTCCTGTTCGGCGACGGCGGCTTCTTTTTCCTGATTGAGCTGCTCGATCTGAGCATCGAGTTCCTTGAGATCGGGCGGCCGCGTCATCGCCTTGAGCCGAATACGGGCGCCGGCTTCGTCAATAACATCGATGGCCTTGTCAGGCAGGTAGCGGCCGCTGATGTAGCGATCGGACAGCTCGACCGCGGCCCCGAGGGCGCCATCCTTGATTTCCACGCGATGGTGAGCTTCATAGCGATCGCGCAAGCCACGCAGAATCTCGACGGTCTCATCCTTGGACGGCGGGTTGACAATGATTTCCTGGAACCGTCGGGCCAGGGCGGCATCTTTCTCGATGTACTTGCGGTACTCGTCCATCGTGGTGGCGCCGATGCACTGGATTTCGCCACGGGCCAGCGCCGGTTTCAGCACGTTGCTCGCGTCGATGGCTCCCTCGGCTCCGCCGGCACCCACGAGAGTGTGGAGCTCGTCGATAAAGAGGATCGTGTTCTTGGCACGACGGACTTCATTCATCACCGCCTTGATGCGTTCCTCGAATTGGCCGCGATACTTGGTGCCAGCCACCATCATCGCCAAGTCGAGGACGACGATGCGGCGGTCGCGGAGCAGCTCGGGAATATTGCTATCGACGATCATCTGGGCCAGGCCTTCGACGATGGCAGTCTTGCCGACCCCCGCTTCGCCCAGCAAAACGGGGTTATTCTTGGTCCGCCGGCTGAGGACCTGGATGACGCGCTCGATTTCGTTTTGCCGACCAATTACCGGGTCCAGCTTTCCTTGCCGGGCCAACTCGGTAAGATCGCGTCCAAAGCTATCCAGAGCGGGCGTTTTGGATTTCCCCTTGTTGGGGGTCCGTTCCGCACCACTGCTGCTTTCGCCCGAGTCCATATTATGCCCCAGCAAGTTTAGTACCTCCTCGCGCACGTCTTCCAGCTTGAGTCCCAGGCTAACAAGGACCTGGGCCGCCACGCCTTCCTGCTCGCGCAGAAGGCCCAGCAGCAGGTGTTCCGTGCCTACGTAGTTGTGGTTGAGGTTGCGCGCCTCCTCGATGGAGTACTCGATGACCTTCTTGGCCCGCGGCGTCTGTGGCAGCTTGCCCATCGTGACCATGTCCGGTCCCAACTGGACAAACTTCTCGATCTCCAAACGGATTTTGCGCAAATCGATATCCAGATTCTTCAACACGTTGGCCGCGACACCGGAACCTTCTTTCACCAGCCCCAAGAGGATGTGCTCGGTCCCGATGTACTCATGGTTGAGCCGTTGGGCTTCCTGGTTGGCCAACTGCATGACTTTACGGGCCCGGTCGGTAAAGCGTTCATACATTTCGCTTGATCTCCGAGTTGGTTGCTCTGCTTGTCTCGTTCGATGTACCTGGTTGGCCCGCTCGCTCTCGCTCGTTTCCCCGTGCTCGACACTGTTAGGTTTCGGGGTTCGCTAAGGCAGAACGCGCTGCTCCTAGCATCGCAGAGACTGCCTTACGGGCACTGCGCGGTTACAAAAGTGGCTTACCCCAAGGCATTCTAATGCTGGGCCAGGGACAAATCAAGACACGCAAAAGCGGCGCGAAACCGGTGTGAATCTTTTGCAAAATTCAGCAACCTTCCTTCTTTGTAGCGAAGGCTGTCCGAACGGAGAAGATCAAGCCGACCGGGCCAGACGGAGTTCCTCGAAATGCGGCACGGTCGCGAACGGCTGCGCCAAGCTCTCGATGGATTCTCCTATTTGCTGAATTTCCTTCGCATGCAGGAGGCCCAGTTTCTTGTGATAGCCCAGGCCCAAGTACCGGACCCGTTCCGGATCGAGCTGCATGAGCCGGCAACCCGTGGCATCCACCGCCAACGGATCGCAGCCCATGATCAGGACACCCATCGGCTTCGCCGTGCCATTGAGTGGGCCATCGCCTTCCATCCCGATGATGCCATCGACAATGGCCAAGTCGGGCGTCCGGGTCAGGGCAATATCCACAATGCTGTTGTCGATTCCGCGCCAATGAAGCTCATTCTTCGGCCAGCCATAGCAAATACCCGGCATCGTGCCGAAGAGGTTTTTCAGCGACAGGGTTGCGCCTGCCCAATGGTGCGTTTTCAGTTTCGGCAACGAAATGAGTACCTCAGCCGTGGTCACCGTCCGCGCCAGGTGGAGATATTCGAGCCCGGTAAGCTGTCCCAGATTCGGCGTTTTGCACGGCTCATCATGGTTCAAGTCCACAAACGGTACCCGATGTTCCCGCAAGATCGCACCCAGCCCGCTCGCTTGCACCAAGTATTCCACATTCCGCCAATGTCCCGGCCCCTCCGCAACAACAATCTCGGCTGCCCCTTCCCGGCGACAAAGCTCAATCACCGCCGCGATCACGTGGGGATGCGTATTGATGACCTTGTCCGGATGATACTCCACGATGTTCGGCTTGAGCACGACACGCTTGCCGGCCAGGGGGGTTCGCTGCCGAAACGCCTCATACTGGCGTTGCACGATGTCGCCCAGGTTGGCGTTGTAATCGGCGGCCTTGGCAATATGAACGGCCGTCTGGGGCTGCAGCTGCCGCAGGCTGCCAAGGGCCTTCACGGCGAGCCCCCGAAACTTGGTGGCCAAACGATCGCTCAACGAATGGCGCCGGGGTGCAGGCCGAGACCACAAGGCCACGGCTGGCGTCAGGGCGGAATTCGCATCGGCGTCCCCATTCAGGCGGAATGGATTCAGTTGGTCGGTGGCCAGCGCCAGGGCCGTGAGTGCCTCGCGGAGCGGCGCGGGACGTACCCAGGGCGTTTCTTTCCGCGACTGGTACGCCGCCTGAATCCGCGTATCCAGAGCCGGCAATTCGGTCGCTATGCCGGGTTGGTCGCGATAGCAATCGAGAGCAAGCTTGGCCCAGCAGAGATGTTCGAGATCCTCGTTGGCGACAGCATGCCGCAAGAGATAGCCAACCGCGGCGGCCACACGCGGGTGATCTGCCTGACCCTGAAGGGCCAAGAGCATTATGGCTGTCGGTCCGGGGATCGGATCGGTCCGCCGGCCAAGTACCGTGCGGTTGCCGTAGTTGATGCCACCTTCATCAAAGGCTCGGTCCAGAAGGAGGCGCAGGCCTTCCTGAACGCGCGGATGGTGCCCGAGACCGGCGCGGCGCAACGCCAGGCATGCCCAGGCGGTGGGCTCGACCCAGGAGAAATTCCCCTCGGCCCAGGGCCACCCGGTTAAGCTCAGATCAAAATCGTGGACTTCGGCTGCTTGTTTATCATCGGGCTTGCCGATCACCACGGCGAGGAGACGTGCTGCGGCACGTTGAAGTTTTTGCGGTGGAAATTGGCATACGGCTTGGACGAAAAGGACCAAGGCGGTCGGCCAAGTGATTTCCTCGCGGTCCTCCTTCCGGCGAAACCCACCATCTTCGGCGGCACAGTTCTCGAGTGCCGCCTCTCCCTTTCGGATCACATCGCCAAACCGATCTTCGGCGCGGGAGAGTGCCAACAGAGCCAGGCAGGTTGGCTCCAGTTGAGCGGCCTGGCCAGGCGCGTATCCCCAACCTCCCTGTGGCAACGACTCCGATGCCAGAGTCTCCAGATATGCGAAAATATCGTGCACAGCAAAATTCCTCAGCACCGCGGCGAGTCTCTTAATCGGAGTCTAGTACAGAAACCGGCACGTCGGTGGCTACGAGAGGTTGCTGGCTGTTATTCACTCAGGGTCGGATATGCCTTGACTTCTCTTGTTTCGCGACTCGAGCGGCAGCGTTCGGCTCGATGGTAAAGTGGACGACCGTTGGGGCCATAGACGGCTTCTCCATTCGCATGCAACGGCCAGTGGCTGAGGCTGCCACGCGCCATTTTTCCGAGATGAGAAAGCTCCCGTCCTGATGAGTCTTCGGGGTCATGGGGATTGTTGCCCGCGCCGAAATCGGTGCGTATACGTCGGATCATAGAGATGACTCTTCTGTGCCCGGCTCAATTCGAGCATCGGCCCGACGAGAATGAGGGCGGTTAGGTTCAGCTTGGCGGCGGCCATCTCCGTGGCCAAGGTTGCCAACGTACAACGCAGGAACTTCTGGTCCGGCCACGTGACTCGGTAGGCTACCACTACCGGCGCATCAGCCCCGTAGTGCGGCAGGAGTGCCTCCACGACCGCCGGCGCCTGAGCGGCACTCAGAAACAGCACCATCCCAACCCGATGTCGGGCCAGCTCTGCCAACGATTCATTTTCGGGCAATCCGGTCCTGCCCGCAGCTCGGGTGAGGATCACGGACTGATTGGCACCAGCGGGCGTCAGCTCGAGTTTCAGCGCCGCCGCCGCTGCGGTAAAGGAAGAAACCCCCGGTACAACCTCGTAAGGGATGCCCAAATCATCGAGGCGCTGCATCTGCTCGGCGATCGCGCCATACAGGCTCGGATCGCCACTGTGGACCCGCGCCACGTCCCGCCCCGTGGCATGGGCTTCCGCCATGTGGCCGATGATCTGTTCGAGATGCAGCTCCGCCGTGTTGATGACCGCGGCGTTCGGCGGTGCACACGCGATGATTTCCTTTGGGACGAGTGAGCCTGCGTAGAGGCACACAGGACACCGTTCGATAAGCCGGTGGCCACGGAGCGTAAGAAGGTCCGGATCACCCGGGCCGGCCCCGATGAAATAAACCGTCATGCATCGACTCTCCGAGCCAGCGCCATGGTTACCCGTTCGCCACGGACTTTGGGTACGATGAGGGATGTCGTGCCGGCAGCGAGCATGGCAGCCGGCTCCGCCACGCCAGCCACGCCGATCTTGGCCCGAACTTTCTCACTCGGTGTAGGAATGTCCGGCACGCGCGCCAGCTCCTCCGGCGCAAAGCAGCGAAGAGGAACTCCGTGTCGTGCGGCAAACTCTTGCAGCCCGGGCTCGTCCGCTTTCAACGAAATCGTTGCCACCACACCGAGAGAGCATGGCGAGAAACCCTGGCTTTGGCACACGGACTGAAACAACATTTCCATCGCGGTCCAGGCCGTCCCCCGACGGCAGCCGACGCCCAACACCAACGTCGGCGGCCGGTAAACAACAACGGGTGCATGGTTGCCCACCTCCCATGACCGGTCGCTGATCCACAGATAGCCGGCAAATTCGTGCGGAGGGGGCCACGATGGAATCTCCACAAAGGTTTCTGGCCAACCGCCGAACGCTTCGCACCAGTCCCGTCGGCCCACGTCCTGATAAACGCCGATCGTTTCACCACGCACCACGGCGGCGGCCAGCCTGGTCAGGTGTTCTTCTCTTTCCCGTTTCCAGCCCCAAGACTGGCCAATCAGATCAACAGCCGGCAAACCAAGAACATCGCTCGCTGTCGTGATGACGGGCACCGCGCCGAGAGCCTGAGCCACTTCACGGGCCAGCGCATTGGCCCCAGGCTCATGGCCACCGAGAACGCTGAGGGCGAACTGCCCCGCCTCGTCGACAACCACGACAGGCGGATCGAGCCCCTTGTTTCGGATAACTGGCCCCAAAATGCGGACCACAATCCCCAGGGCCATGATGCACACGAGCGGCCGGCCGGTGCAAAAAACATCCTGCAGCGTTTGCCGAGCCGAGCCGGCAATCGAGACGACTTCCCCGCGGCCGAGCTCCCGAGCCAGGCGGTGTCCGAGCGCGACGCCAAGAGGGGAAAGCGCTACGATGGCCAGCTCATTCACCAGACGCCTCCGGTTTGTCGGCTCGGACCAGGAAGACACCCCGGTGCGGTTTTAGACCTGTCAGCCCGCCCAGGTGGTCGCTGCATGCCACATGAATCTCCGTAACATCAGACACCCAGCGGCATTCCCCCAGCCAGTGCAGCAGAAGCGCCAGATGTTCGAGAGTAACCACCGTGGCGAGCAGCCGCCCGCCGGGGCGTAGCTGACGAGCGACACAATCAAGGATAGCGGGTAGCTGGACACCCGACCCACCGATGAAGACCCGGCACGGGCGCTCCGCTTCTGCCGCCAAGACCTCCGGTGCGATCCCCTCAACGACTCGGATATTGTAAGCGCCAAATTGTTCCCGATTCTTCCGGAGGAACGCGGCTCGGCCCGGATCGCGTTCCACGGCCACGATCTCGGCATCGCCACGCTGGATCGCCATCTCCACGGAAACCGTCCCGAACCCCGCCCCGATGTCCCAGATCGTGTCGCCCAGCCCGGTGGAACCCAGTTTGCCCAGGAGAATCGAACGCACTTCCTGCCGTGTCATCATCTTCGAACCGTCCGGGGGACGTGCAAACACGTCGTCTGGAATTCCGGGCGACAGGCGGCGGTGGCGTTTCACCAAGGCCGCGGCAGCGGAATCCTGGGTCCTTCGCAGAAGCAAGTAATTCAGCGGAGCAAAGTGCCGGTCGGCCAGATGCGTCAGGCGGGGAAATCGACTCACATGTTCCTGTGCAGCACCCAGGTCTTCCCCAACAACCGCCTCATAATCGTCCAAACCACGCTGCAGAAAGAACTGGGCAACCGCCGCCGGACTGTCGCCGTTTTCAGTAAACAGGCCAATGGTCGGCTGACCGAGCAAGGGGAGAAGCGTGGCGCGCAGGTCACGACCGTGGATGCTGGCGAGCGCTGCATCCTGCCACGAAATGCCGGCCCGAGCAAACGCGAGCTGCATGCTGCTCACAGCCGGTTCGATGCGGAGCTGAGCAGGTCCCAGCCGTTGGGCGAGGTACGTACCGATCCCGTAAAAAAGCGGGTCGCCGGAGCCCAGGACCACGCAGCGCTGGTGGTCGGCCCGTGCCTGAAGCTCGTGCAGGAGTTCTTCCAGATTATTCTTCAGAACGAAGGGCACGGCCCTGGCAGAGGCAACGAAGCGGAGCTGCCGTTCGCCCCCCGCCAGGAACTCGGCGCACTGGATCCGTTCAGCCAGCTCGGGTCGCAATCCAGCCAACCCATCGGCGCCCAGGCCAATGACATCAATAAGTGGCATGGGAGTTCGTGTTCTCAGGCGGTGTACGACAACCGTCTCATTGTACGAACGGGGGTGGCGAGGTGGAGGAGGCGATTCGACCTTAGCGGCTGGAGGCTAGCTCAAATCTCCACAGAGGCACGCACGGTGGAAGGTTGCCGCGGGAATACGCTTCCATTCCGATCAACTGTTGCAGTCGAAGCAGGGCGCGACGGCGGCAGACCCAGTTTTGGTCTTCGGCCATCGCCTCCCGAGCCGCTTGCCAAACGTGGTGAAGGCGGTCGGTCTCCTGGAGTGTCTCGGTCAGCACATCCCACTCATGCCGCCGCAGGCAGCGCCGCACCTCGGTGAATTGCCGATAAGCGGAATTGAACGCCAAGAGCTGGCGGATGGTGTCCTGGGGCGGCAGCCGTTGGCAGTCGGCCAAAGGTGGATACGCCAGGGACTCGCGCCAGCGAAGCCGAACCCAGCGAAGTTCGGAACGAAAATCGTTGATCCAGGGGCAACGAGGGCCGGTAAGCTCCAATTGCCAGGCCGTCTGCTTGAGTGCTTGCCAATATGGGTCCGGAACCCGGCGTGGCACGGGAACTTCGAAGGGGCTCACGATCAGAAGCACAACAAGGTAGGTATGCACGCCAGCTCTTCTCTCACAGTTCCGCACAATCACTCATGTAAACAATAGCTTAGAAACGGCGTCATTGGAAGAGCTAGAGGAAAAATGGACCGGGCTTCCCCTTCGCAAATTTAGCCCTGCCCCGCTTCCAACTCTTCAATCCGTCGCCGCAATTCCACCGGCATCGGTACCTTTTTCCCTTCCGGATAATGAAACGTGACAATTGTCCCGTGCCCTTCGGCCGCCACCGCCTCGAGGCGGTGGCTCACCAGGAGGTAATCCATCGTGCATCGATCCGTAGCCACGGCCGCGATCCGCGCACCCACGGAAATCGTATCCGGATACGTGAGCGGCTTGCGGTACCGAGCATCGGTGGCGGCCAAGATCGGGCCAATGCCAGTTTCCTTCTCGTATTCGAACCAGTCGAGGCGGCGAAAATATTCGAGGCGGACACTTTCGAAATACCGAAAGTAGACCACGTTGTTGACATGGCGATACGAATCCATTTCGCCCCAGACAACGGGTAGCTGGATGATCACGGGATATCCGACGAGCAGGTCTGCGATTTTGGACATTGTGCTTTCACCACTCATGCATTGCTGCGTTCCAGCTCTTTCAGAAAATCCAGGGCCTCATCCACGGTCCCCACGACGGCCCCAGGGACACGGCCCTCGTCGTCGAGCTGGCGAAGCAGCAGCAGATCTTCGAAATCTGGAGAGGATTGTAGTTCGCGGCGCAGTTTTGACGGTAGGGTGCCGGCCTGATACTCGTGTGCTTCCATATGGTGCTCGATGAAGAACCGCGTCCGCTCGGTGATCAGCCCCTCCAAGGCAGATAGGCCGGCGGCCACGTGATCGGCGCGGTCCAGACCTTTGCCGATATCGTGCAGCAGGGCAGCGAGCAAGAATTCTTCATCGTAGGGCCGGTGTTCCTTGGCGAGCTCGAACACTTGCAAGGAATGGTATAGCGCATCGCCCTCCGGATGGTACCGTGGCGACTGCGGCACGTTTTCCAGCGGCAGGAGCAGCATGCGGTAAATCTGATAGGGATCGACCGCTGCGGTTGCCGCTTCCAGCTCGTCGTCGATGTGAATGTCTGGATACTCGCGCTGGAGCAGCTCCTCCAGTTCCCGGATGGAGGCCCGCTCAATTGGTTTGCCGGTGATCGAGCTTTTGAACACGTAATGAGCCTTGTCCTCCGGATACACGGTCAGCTCGAAGTTGAACCGGTCATGGATATGAATATGCGTGAAGGTCCGCGCCTCACCAAACTTGACAATCTGTTTGCGTTCCACCTCGAAAGAGTATCCCTCGTTCTCCAACAGGTGCGTGATCAGCTCGGTGCTCTGGGCGAAGACATGGATATCGATGTCGGAGCCCTTGCGGACATGTCCGGTCATGACGCTACCGATGAGGCGAGGGCGGGACGCCCGCAGCAAGCGCATGAGCCGCAACGCTTCGAGGCGCATCTCTCGCAAGTGTTCGGCGCGCTTAGGGCCTTCGTGAATGCGGGCAAAGACTTGAATCTGATCGCGGATTTCCGCGTTGGACGGAAGGTCTGCGGGTTTGATTCCGCCGCGGCAAAGCCGTTTGGCAGCTTTACGCTTGGCAGTGAAATACTCGGACTCCAGGCGCGCGTACATCAGCCGGGCGGCTTCGAGCGCAATCGCCTGACGCAGTTTGACATTGGCCATCCTTTCAAGCGCCGTTATGAAGCCCGTCGATGCGGCGCAGGGCTACCTGCATTATAAATCGCCGCGTCACAGAGGACACCTGCACATTCGTTTTCTTGATGAATCAGAACAGGAAGTGCAGTTCCACCACGGGGCCGCCATAGAAAATGGTCTCGTTGTTCTTGGTCCGGCCGGATGTGTGGCTCAGATCATAATCGAATTGTCCGAGTGCCTCGGCCACATCGACCACCCACATCAAATCGTAGCCGGCCCGCAACCGGGCTCGCTCCATGAGGCGGAAATCCAGGAAGAAGCCCGTTTCGTACAGGTGGCTAAAGAGTGTCTGGCTTCGACCATTGTGGAATCCCGTGAAGCCATCGCCTCGCTTGAGCTGCGTGTCTACGGTCAGGAAGTTTGCGCCCCAGGCGCCTTTGACGGACCAGGTAAACGCTAACCAACAGTTGATGGCCCGGTTCCATTCCAGGCCGAGCTGCGGGGCCACGATCTGGTTATGCGCCGTAACCGAATAGATAGCCTGTGTGGTCGGATCGGGGGCGGTGAGGTCATCGTCTCCCGTATAGAAGCTGAACCGCTCGTACAGATCGAGGTAACGGATGCCAAAGAGCCAGCTCAGATCGGCGTTGGCACCGAGCCAGCAGCGGTAATTGACCTCGGCACTGCCGAGGGCTGTTTGCAGGCGTAGCTTGATCACGTCGGCTT
>DATGIQ010000005.1:0-4046 GCA_035295665.1 Gemmataceae bacterium
CACAATCTCGGTCGCGTCCTTTGCCGTGCGTCCTGTGCCGGCCAGTTGGCGGTAGAGAGCAGCGATTCTGTTTCGCTCGGCTCGGAAAAGCGGCTCCACGAGGCCCCAGGCCCGATCGCGGAGTTCTCGGGCACTCCACCGATCGGGATGGCCAAGGATACCTTCGTCAAGCAAGTGGGGGTACGTATTGGCTTGCCGGTAAATGGGTAGGAGGAAATCGGCCGCCGCTATTACCAGCGGGGCCCGCTCATTCCGCAAATACGCGTGCAGGCCCCGGTCCACCATCTGGAAGAACTCCAGCAGGCCATCCTTGGCACTGTCAATTCCGGGTCCCTGCCCGTGGAAGATCGCTTCGCGCCGGGTTGCCGCTCCCCCAGGAGCTGTGTGCGTGTGGAAGGAACGTGACTTGGTCTCATCGCCGTACTGAAGGGCCTGAACCAAATTCGTGGGAACTTGTTGCAAATGGAGTTCGCCCATTCGGTGCCGGTTCCCCCGGCTCAACCGGACGTTCTTCTTGCTGAGCGCCAGGACGAAGAATTCGCTGGCCTCGCGAAGCAGGGGCAACAACGGCTTGATCTGGAAATGATCCCCGATCACCAACTGTTCATTGAACGGCAACGGCAGTCGATAGAAGCGGCTTTGCTGGGGCGAAAGAAATGCGGCCAATCCCGCACTCACGTTCTGCCAAAATGGTACCTCGTCCAGGAGTTCTCTGGCACGGCGCAGCCAAGCTTTTGCGTCGGAAATGCGCTGCCCGTGCGCGACCAGCTGCTCTTCCGCGGCGCGAACCTGGTTTTTCCAACGAATCTTATCCTCCTGTCCGGCCCCCCGTGTCGTACGCTGGAAAAGGGAGATGCATGGCCTCTCTTGGATTGCCAACAAGCTTCGAAGGTCATCTTGCAAAAAAGAGTCCATCGGTTTGTCCTCCTTGTCTGTTCCGGCCGCAAGTAATGTGCCAGAGGCATTGCTTCGGATCCCGGATGTGACCGGGTTCGCGCTGGCACATCGATTGCACGTCATGGGATTGGTGATTGGCGGCGGCTGAGCCCCCGTCCTCGAACTGATCCTTCACAGGAAAGCGAGCGCCACCATGAAAGAAAACTTGACCAACGCGGGGAAGAAGGAGCAGCGGCAATTCAATCAGATCCTGGACAAGGCTGTCAAAGAGGGCCGCATGGGAAAAAAAGAAGTGGAAGCGCGCACGGTCCCGAAGCAGCATCGACTGCGAGGACGCAAGAGCAAGTAACTTCCATCGAAATCCTCACGGATCCGATGAGGCCGGAGGACAGGCGATGAAATTGACCGGTTTTGTTGCGATTGAGGATGCGGAGAAGGACGGACTGAGGCTGAACAAACATCCGGATTCGACTTGCAGACTGCGCGTCGACTTCGACATCCCTGAAGCGGAAGCCATTGCCTCCGCTGATCCAGATCTCATCTGGCTGGAGGTTTCCGACGACCGCTACTATGGCGCGCAACAGAATTTCGAGCCTTGCCGCTGACAAGGCATGCTAACCCTCGTGCCAGTAAATGGTCAGGCAGCGGCTGCATTGCGTAATCAAGTAGGAGGTTTGTTTGCCCGAGATTAGGGTGAAGGTGTACCGCTCCAAGGGCGGCAGCTTCTGACGACACGTACAGATTCCCGTCTCCGGCTGGCTCATCCCCAGCAGCGACCTCCAAGCAGAAGGCTTGAGGGGATCGTTTCCTCCGACGTAGGGGCCAGGCAAATGGCTAAGCCGAGTCCAACGTACGTCTTCAGGCGATTTCAGCCCGATCATCTGGCAAGCGCGGACGATGTTGTACGGCGGCGCATCGCAGGTGACTTCCAGTGGACCCAATCGATTCGGCATGGTCAATTCCTCCGAGAAAAGCTCGAAGGGCGTGCACAGTTCCGTGGTTTCCATTCTACCATTCTGATCCAACAAAGAAATAAGCAATTGCCATGCCGCTTCCGTTTTCTACGCAATAGATCGAAAGCAGATCGGCTCCTGGAACGCGGTGAGCAAGTCTTGGCCGCGCAATCGGTATCCTCGTTGCTCCCTTGGACGTTTCCCGGATTGATCTGGCCTGGCCGGCTGGCGTGCACACTCTCGGCCGAGACGGTTTGCTGGACTCGGAAGCACCTTCTCCGTTCCTTCGGCTTTCTTCGTGGAGGCCCCGTCTGGTATATTGCCGCACTCAGGACGTGGAGGCAAACGTCGAGCTGGCAAAGGAGTGGATATGTCCAGCAGCCCTGGCCGCAGATGGACCATCGTGGCCGCATCCGTATGGGTGACGCTTGTTTTGGGCTTGGCTGTCTTCAGCTTTCGGTATCCCTGGTCGCATACCGTTTACGATATTTATGCTCGGGCCTGCCGGCATTGGTGGAGCGGCGAAGACCTGTATCGTGCGGCCGGCACGGATTACTACCGTTACAGTCCGCTGTTTGCCATCGGCATGACGGGCTGGGCATCGCTCCCCGATAGCTGGGGAGGTGCGCTTTGGCGGATCTTCAACGGTTTCATCTACGCAGCAGGACTATCGGCTTGGGCACGCCATGCCGTTCCGGGAGAAAGTTCCCCTACCCAACGGGCGGCTCTGTTCTTGCTCGTCCTGCCGCTGTCCGTGCACAGCATGCAGAATGGTCAGGCCAATGTGTTGATGCTCGGCATGGTGCTGCTGGGGCTGGCGGCGGCCAGTACAGAAAAATGGAACCAGGCCGCCGGCTGGCTGGCATTGGCCACGTTCATCAAGGGATATCCCATTGCCCTGGCGCTGCTCATCGCCTTCCTCCAGCCGCGTCGTTTTCTTCCTCGCTTTGCCACCGCTCTTGCCTTGGGCCTCCTTCTGCCCTTTGCCACGCAGCGGCCGGAGTTCGTGGTCGAACAATACCGGAGCTGGTTCGTGCATCTCCAGGAGAGCACGTTCATCATGCGCGAACGGCTTCGCACTTTGGAGCACGTCTTCGCAATCTATGGCCATCCGTTGCCGCCCCAGAGCTTCATGGTTGCTCAATTGCTGGCCGGCTTGGCCGCCCTGGGACTTTGCCGGGTGCAGGCGCGGCGCACCGCCGATCTGGGTCCGCAATTGTACGCTGCCTTTCAGCTCTTCACTTGTTGGGCAATGCTCTTCGGCCCGGCAACGGAGACGTGCACGTACATTGTCATTGCTCCAGCGATTGCGTGGAGCTTGATCGACGCCTTCAGCCGGCCGGCGTTCTGGCTCGGCCGGGGCATGCTGATCATCAGTTTTCTTATGATGGGACCGCTGGTCACGGACATCGCCACTGCGCCAATCCGGAACTTCGCCAATGAGCACGGCAGTCAGCCGGTCGGCGCGCTCTTGTTTTTCAGCTACCTCCTTGTTCAGATGACAGGATCTCGTCCGGTCTGTTACGCTGAAAGACCGGAGCACGCAGAGGAACCTGTACCATGCTGAAGCATGCCTTGAAAGAGTGGGCCGTCATTTGTGAAGCGTTGGCGGAAGGGCAGCAGGCGCTGATGTTGCGCAAAGGCGGCATTGCCGAATCGACCGGCGAATTCCAGCTCGAACAGACGCGGTTCTGGCTCTTTCCAACCTACGTGCATCAGCAGCGCGCGGGGATCAAGCCGAATGCGTTGCCTCTCTTGGAACGAGTCGAAGCCGAGCGGCCGCCCCCCGGCACGATTCGTCTGTCCCATTTTGCCGAAGTGGTCGGGGTCTATCAGCTTCACGATATGGTGGGAGCATTGCGGATCCGCCACTTACATCTGTGGTCCGATGAGACAGTGCAAGCACGCTTTGCCTATCGCACACCGGGATTGTATATGCTCCTGGTGCGGGTCCACGCTGCGCATCAGGCCACGGAATTGCCCGATGCCGCCTCCTATGCCGGCTGTCGAAGTTGGGTGGAACTGGAGCGGGCGCTGTCCACCGAAAACGCGATTCCCGTCATGAACGACGCAGAGTTCGCCGAGCTACGCCGCCAACTGGATCAACTGCTCCATCCTACGGGCCTGGCTTGAGATGGCTCGACTCCTCTTGATTGACGCGGTGGGCTTGACCGAGCGACTCTTGCCTCACGCCCC
>DATGIQ010000006.1:0-10310 GCA_035295665.1 Gemmataceae bacterium
ACTCTGCTGGCCCGCCACGAAGCCACGTAGGCGTCCCGCTCCGGGCCGGTCAACCACGCCTCGGGCAAGGCGCCGGTGTGAACGTAGTGAAAGCCTAGCCCGGCGGCCGTGTGAAAGGCTCGCAGCCGATCACTGTCCAGGTTGTTGACCATGACGCCGATTTCCCACCGGGACGAACCCTCGGGATCCCCCTCGGGAGCATGTGCTGATTTGTTGATCTGTTGATCCATCGAAATCTCTCTCGTGCTTGGTCAGCGTCCATTCACGGCGCCGATTGCTTGCACGGGCTTCGTTCCAACTTGGCCTTTTTCTTCTGCCGGGCGCTCGGTTAAGATTCCTCTTGCTGACGGCCGGAACCGTCGGCGAGGGCCACGGAAAGGCTCTTGAGAAGAGGAGTGCATGAACGGATTCATTGCCACCGCTGTCCGCGGACAGCTCATCACCTCCATCCTTTCTACACACGTTGCCCGATCCCGGGCAACCGTTTCCCGTTCGTCACCTCCTCCCAAGAGACCGAGGCCCAAACCCTGTCCGCGATGAAGCTGGCCGCAAGCGTGGTCGGTTCTCTGAAGCGGTCCAGTCACCCTTTCCCTTTTCCAGGAACAGAGCCATGTATCGCGATCCGATCCTTTTCCGAGTGGACGGCACCAGCCGTTCGGGCTGGGAGCGACTGTCCCGGTGCCTCATGTTGGCGGCCGCGCTGCAACGGCGACGGCGGCCCACGTACTTCCTCAGCCGGTTGGAGCCCGCTTCGTTGGCCCTGGGTATCAAGAGAGCCGGGAATGAATGGTTGGAAGCCGACGCCGATTCCGGCACCGGCGAAGATCTCGACGAAGTGATCCATGAGGTAAGGCGGCTCCGGCCGGCGGCGGTAATCGTGGATTCGGCCGACGCGGATGAAGACTACTTGAGGGCTCTGAAGAGCACGGGCGTCTTGCTTGTCTCGATCGACCACCTGGCTAATACCCGCTTGCCGTCACGGTTGGTAATCAATCCACTGCTCGGCCCTGGACGCGATTCATTCGCCTTCGAGCCGGGGACCCAGCTGTTGCTGGGGGCGCGTTTTGCGCTGGTGCGCTCGGAAATCCGTCGCATCCGGCCGGCACGGGCACAGGAAGCGCCGCAACCCTTCCGCGCCTTGGTGGCCCTCGGCGATGACGATCCGAATCGGCAGACGGGCGCCCTGGCCCTCCAACTGGCAGCCATCTCGAAGATTGCCCGCGTCGATATGATCGTTCGGCCCCAGCATCCGGATCTGACATCGTTGCAGGAATTGGCGGCATCCAACCCGGACCGATTGGGTGTGGCCTTTGAAACGGCGGACGTCACAGCAAGTATTGCCCGCTGCCATGTCGCCTTCAGCGCCGGCAATTCCTGGTCGCTGGAACTGGCATGCGTGGGCGTGCCGCAATTGTTGATTGTCCAATCCGAAGCCCACTGGCCTACGGCCCAGCGGCTGGAAGAAGAGGGGGCAGGTACCTGCCTTGGTTGGCACGAAAGTGTGTCCGCTCAAACCATTCGGCTCGCGGTGCAAAATGTCCTCGGCGACGCTCTCGAACGCCAGGCGATGGCCCGGTGTGGCCGGCAACTTATCGATGGCCGAGGTCCCGACCGGCTGGTGACGGCGTTGGAAATCCTTCTCCATCCTTCGCGGCAAATTGCCCTCAGTCAAGCCGCGTGAACGAGCCGGGGAGACAAGGAGGCAAGGAGAAAGTAGAACAGGCAGCAGGTGGATTGGTTTCCTTGTCTCCTTGTCTTCACGGTCTGGGCATGGACAAAAGGCAAGTCGCGAACATCCTGGACGAAATCGGCACGCTCCTCGAGCTGCAGGGCGAAAGCTCCTTTCGCTCTCAGGCGTACCACAATGCGGCCCGCGCCATCGACCAGCTGGAAGAGGACCTGACCCAGGTCTGGTCCTCTGGCCGGCTCGGCAGCATTCGTGGCATTGGTCAAACGATGGAGGAGAAGATCAGCACGCTCCTCCGTACGGGGGAGCTTCCGTTCTACACGCAGCTGCGCCAGAAAACCCCACCGGGACTCCTCCAGATGTTACGCTTGCCGGGGCTCGGCCCAAAGAAGGTCAAGGCGCTCTACGACCAGCTCGGCATCCAGGATTTGGAGCAGCTGCGGCAAGCTTGTGCCCATGGCCAAGTGGCCGAGCTGAAAGGGTTCGGTGCGAAGACGCAACAGAAGATCCTGGAAGGGATCGATTTTCTGAGTGAAGCCGGGACAAGGGTCCGCCTGGATCAAGCGTTGGATCTGGCTGCTGAACTTCTCGACGGGCTGCGCACTGCCCCCGGCATCCAGCGAATGGAACTTTGCGGCAGTCTTCGGCGGCGCAAGGAGGTCATCCAGGATATCGATATCCTGATCAGCTCCGAGGATGCCGCACCGATCATGCGGCAGTTCATTGGTCTGCCCGCGGGCGTGCAGGTCGTGGGCCATGGGCCGACTAAATCTAGCATTGTTGTCGAGCGCAGCTTATCCAGCGGCAAGCGCGTGCGGATGAACGCCGATCTCCGCGTGGTGCGGGATGAGCAATTTCCTTTGGCCTTGCATTACTTCACCGGTAGCAAAGAACACAACATCGCCATGCGCGCCCGTGCCCAGCACTATGGACTCAAACTGAGCGAGTATGAGCTGGCTGGTCCGAAGCATCGGGTCGTGTGCAAGGACGAAGCAGATCTGTTTCGCGCTCTGGAATTGGATCCGATTGCTCCGGAGATGCGGGAGCATACCGGGGAAATTGAGGCGGCAGCCGAGCACCGGCTACCCACCCTGGTGGAAGCGGAGGATCTTCAAGGCACTTTTCATTGCCACACGTCCTGGAGCGATGGTGCGGCTACGGTTCGCGAGATGGCGGAGGCTGCCAAGAGGCTCGGCTTCAAATACCTGGGCATCGCGGACCATTCCCAATCGCTGACGGTGGCGAATGGACTGAGCCCGGACCGGGTTCGGCGCCAGCAGGAGGAGATCGATGAGGTTGAGGCCCACGTTCATGGAATCACGCTGTTCAAAGGGACCGAGTGCGATATCCTCGCAGATGGACAACTAGATTACGACGACGCCCTCCTGGAAACGTTTGACTACGTGGTCGCAAGTGTCCATTCGCATTTCAACCAATCGCAATCCGAAATGACCGAACGCATTGTCCGCGCCGTCCGTCACCCTCGGGTCACGATGCTGGGCCATGCGACCGGCCGGCTACTACTTCGCCGGGACGGCTACAAGGTCGATCTGGAAGCGGTCCTCCACGCCGCGGCGGAGACCGGGACCCTCGTCGAGATCAACGCTCATCCGCAACGGCTGGACATTGATTGGATCCACTGCAAGCGAGCCAAGGCACTCGGCGTCCGCCTGGTCATCAATCCGGACGCACATAATGTGGAAGACCTGGGCTATGTAAGCTTTGGGATCGATGTAGCCCGGCGGGGCTGGTTGGAGAAGAAGGACATTTTCAATACGCAAAGCACGGCCGCGGTAACCCGCGCGTTTTCCGCAAGATGAGACAGCGAAGGCGTTTGCGACGTTGAAGAGTCCTTGGCGATCCCGGAAGGGAGCGTGGAGGACACAGAACATGGATCCGCAGGTACATCCGTTAATCCAGGCGCTCCACCAAAGCTCGTCCAAATGCGTCCTGGCGATGACCGGCGGAGGATCGGGGGCCGCTGCTCTTCTGCTCGGTGTTCCGGGTGCTTCGCGAACCGTCCTGGAAGTAATTGTCCCGTATTGCGAACAGGCCCTGGTCGAGTTTCTGGGCCGAAGGCCGGAGCAATTCTGTTCCGTCGCGACCAGCCGGGCACTTGCGCTTCGGGCCTATGAGCGCGCGGCCTGGCTAGCACCAGGAGAGAAGGTGCTCGGCCTCGGTTGCACGGCCAGCCTGGCAACGGATCGGCCCAAGCGCGGCGAACACCGGTTCTACCTGACATGCCAAAATGCTGATCGGACATTGAATTATTCCTTGACGCTGCGCAAGGGCGAGCGGTCGCGCGCGGAGGAAGAGGCCGTGCTCGATTCGGCTTTGCTCAATCTGCTGGCCGCGGCGTGTGCGATCAATGAGCGTGTTCCCGTGGCGTTGCGGCCGGGTGAGGCGGCGGACATCGAATCGTCCCCGTCAGCCAGTTTGGTTAGCTCATTGCTCCGTTCCGAGGTGCCGGCCTTTTGCGCACACCCCGATGGGCGTCTTTCGGCGGATGCTCCACGCCCAGGTGCGCTGCTTTCCGGAGCGTTCAACCCAGCACATCACGGTCATTGGGGGCTGGCAGTGCTGGCATCCCGGCTCTTGGGCATGGAGGTTGCGTTCGAGCTGAGTGTGACGAATGTCGATAAGCCGGCGCTTCCCGCCGCGGAAATCCACCGGCGTTTGCAGCAGTTCACGTGGCGCGCACCAGTCTGGGTAACCAGGGCCGCAACCTTCGTCGAAAAGGCCTCTCTCTTTCCCAGATCGGTCTTTGTGGTGGGAGCAGATACCGCTGCACGGATCGTGGCCCCGCATTACTACGAGGACAGCCAGGCCCGCATGGCGGGTGCGCTCGAGCAAATTCGCCGCCAGGGTTGCCGCTTTCTCGTCGCTTGCCGAGAAGACCGGACCGGCAAGCACGTGAGCTTGGAAGATTTGGAAGTCCCGGCTGCTTATCGCGACTTGTTTGGCGGGATCGCGAAGGATGACTTTTCCGTGCCCATCTCCTCGACGGCCCTGCGCGGACTAGCTGTCCAGACTGATTAGGCCGGCTCCTTCAGGCGATACCTGGGATGGGCTGTCAGGTATCGTTCGACGCGCCCCGTTCGGGTGATTGCATCGGCCAAGAACGTGACCGCCTGGCGGAGCCGTTCATCTGGCTCCGCACAGCTAAACCGCAAAAAGCCCTGCCCAGCAGCGCCGAAGCATTCACCGCCCAAGCAGGCGACACCTCGGCGCTCATCCGCACCTTCCAACAGGTACATGGCCAGACCATGCGATTGAATGCCGAGACGCTGGCAAATCGCGGTCACGTTGGGGAATGCATAAAATGTACCGGCGGGCATGAACACGGTAATCCCGTCTACCCGCTGCAAATCCGCCACCAGCGCTTCCACTTTCTTCCGGAACTGGACCATGATTTGATCCCGCTCGGTTTGGTCGTGTCCCAGCGCGGCTTGGCCGGCAAGCTGAACGAACGGCGGAACGCAGGACAAGGAGGTATTGATCATCTTGCCGAGCGTATCGGCCAAGCGCGGGCTGGTGATCGCGTAGCCTAGCCGCCAGCCACTCATGCTGTACGATTTGCTGAACGTGTACGCCGCCACGACCTGCTCCATCAACCCCGGTTCGGCCAAGAGGGGATGGTGCCGTCCGCTCCACACCATGTGGCAATACGGTTCATCGCTGAAGACGGCCACGTTGCGGCCACGAATCAATTCGGCCAAGGCGCGCAGGTCCTGGGAGGTGGCGA
This sequence comes from Gemmataceae bacterium, assembly GCA_035295665.1. Lineage (GTDB taxonomy): Bacteria > Planctomycetota > Planctomycetia > Gemmatales > Gemmataceae > DATGIQ01. The sequence continues at coordinate 5,433 of DATGIQ010000006.1, forward strand.
CGCCGCCGGTGGGGTTGTGCGGTGAGTTGAGAAAGATGGCCTTGGCACGCGGGGTCGTTCGGAGAAAGTCTTCAACGGCCTGTAGATCAGGCCGGAAGTGGTTCGCCTGGAGAAGGGGGCTGTACACCACATGGGCCCCGCGCCGCGCGATGTTGGGACCGTACGTTGGGAAGTGCGGCGTGAATACGAGCACCGCATCTCCCGGATCGAGAAATGCCTCGCAGAAAAACTGCTCGAAAACCTTGGCACCGGGACCGATGACCACGTTGTCGGCGGCCACGGCAACACCGAACTCGCGGCGGTAGTTGGCGGCAACCGCTTCCCGAAACGAGGCAAGACCCAGCGAGGGACAGTAATGGGTTGCTCCTGCGTGGATCGATTCCACCCCGGCTGCGAGGGCGCTCTTGGTACTGGGAAAGGGGCTATCGCCGATCTGAAGTTCGATGACGTCCTTACCCTGGGCCCGGAGCTGCTTGGCAACGGCCAGGACATCAAATGCCGTTTCCGGACAAAGACCTTCCGCAAAGGCACTCAAGCGGACCGGGGAAGAGGTTGACTCATTCATTTCAGGAAACCGAAAACCGATGCCGTGCAAGAAAAAACAAACCGGCCGTGGGCGTCCCTCGGCACGGACGCCTGGACCGTTGCCCATAATCTATGGTTTTCGGTTTTCGATTGCCTACTGTTTGGCAGCAATTGCCTGGGCCAGCGGCCGAACGACCCCAGGAACGATATGGTTATCTACCAGCTCCTGGCAGATTTTGCGCTGGTTCTTGTAGGATTCGCCGAAGCTTTTGTACGCCTGCCGGCCCCAATATTGCCGCACTGTGAAATAGACACTGATGGGTGCTTCCGGGAATTGACCGGTCCGGATCTGGTACGCATTTGTCCGTGTCTCGATACTCAGCCGGCATTGCAGCCGGCAGTCTTCGTCGAGACTGATCATCAAGGACGGCTCGTAATTGATGACGCGATTGCCGGGCAATTGAACGAGGTTTTCCAACGCCGAATTAAGCCCGAGCGCCTCAACGACAACCTCGTCATGGTTCCCAGTGAACGTAAAGTCGAATGCGAAAAGCACATCCATCGCTTCGCAGTCGAGGGAGCTGAAATCGAGATGATAGGGCACCAGCTCCAGGACGCGCTCGTGCTGGATATCCGCGGCTTCCAAATTGGGCGGGTTGACGTAGCCTGTGCAAATCCTTCGCGACTCCAAGGTCACCCAGCGGTAGCTTCCTTGCTCCCGATTCTCCTCCAGTACATATTCTCCGCTTTCCCGACAGTCAAAGTCGGTCATTTGGGGAAACGTCTTTTGCATGCTGTCAAAAAAATGCAAAATCGTCTCCCGGCCGGAGGGCAGTTCCATTTTGCTATTCAGATAGACGTAGACTCCGAAGTCATCACATTGGGAACTGTAGGGATTCATATCGGCTTCCTCATGGCAGGTCGGGTCCCGAGTAGACGAACATTGTCTCCGACACCAACCCAAATCATTGTTCGGGTTTTCCGCCATAAATGCAAGACCCACCGCTCGGTTTCCGTGGCTGTGAAAGGGCTTGCGTGGAACGATCTCAGCTATTGGAAGAGGCAGAGTCGAACTGTCCGCGGACCCGCCGGTGGCCGATTGCGCTGCGGCCTCAAAGAGGCGCGGAGAATCCCCGCTGTTCTGCGCTCCACCGGACGTGGCATGGTCGCGCCGTACCGCGATCCGCCGGGAGCACGGGAGCAAGAGGATTGCAAGCGCAGCGCGTCAGCAAAAAGAGACGCGCTGACCGGTGGATCGATGCCCGGATCGAAACAGGACCTCAAGCGCTCCGGGCAACTTTGACACCGGCGGGAATGGTTAAGTTGGTTTGATGCACCCAGCGGCCGGCGTCCGGGGCCCCGTGCCAGCGCTGCAGAGAAATGGAGCCAACGTGTTCGCGCTCTTCCTCGTCGAGAACTTCCTGGAACGCTGTGGCGAAGCCGGCGCGCACTTGCGTCGAGGAACGGCCGACGAACAGGAGGCGATCTTCACGATCGTCGAACACGGCCATGGCCCGCCAACCCTGGGGCTTCGATTCGGTTGGGTAAAACATGGATCGACCCTCCTTGGTCTGAGTAAGGGAGAGAAGTTGGCCTAAAGGTGCTCAAATCGAGGGGAGAAGTCAAGAGCAATTTGGCCGTTCAGCGGCCTCGATAGACAATGCGACCCTTGGCCAGATCATAGGGTGAAATCTCCACGGTCACTGTGTCGCCCGGGATGATCCGAATGAAATTTTTCCGCATGCGGCCGGCCACATGGGCGATTACCTGGTGCCCATTGGCCAACTCGACGCGAAATTGGGTGTTGGCCAAGGCCTCTTTGACCTTTCCTTCAACCTGGATCGCTTCTTCTTTCGCCACAGGTGCAACTCTCGCAAGATACGTCCCGAAGTGCAAAGTTTCCCGGACCAGCCGGTTTCCTGGCCGGTCCGGGATCTCGAAGACTCCTAATAACGCCGGCCCCGGTCGGATCCGCCGCGGCCGCCACCATAGCCACCGCGTCCGGCACCGTACCCGCCGCCACCGCGATTTCCGCTCCCAGTGCGTTCCTCGCGCGGCCGGGCCTCGTTAACCGTTAATGGCCGCCCCCGGTAATCCGCACCGTTGAGGGCGTCGATGGCCTTTTGGGCTTCGCTGTCGTTATCCATTTCCACGAACCCGAAGCCACGCGAGCGGCCGGTTTCCCGGTCGGTGATGACTTGGGCTCGGGCCACATTGCCGTGCTCCTGAAATAGAGCCAGCAAATCGTCGGCGGTGCATTCCCATGTAAGGTTGCCGACGTAGATATTCTTCGCCATCTAAAAAAACCTTTCTGTGCCAAGTCCGCCGCAGCGAACTCACCTGCCGCGACCCGATCGTGCCATCACCGTAATGGAGGCGAGAGAAAGCCAGCTATGCCGATCTTCTCTTCGCCGGATCGTTCGCGGGGCACACTTACAAAAACACGAAGGAACCTGATCCGCCATTCCCCAAGCAATGACGCGGATCGTCTTGCCGTTACCATCGCCGCCGAATCGGTGCCGGCCGATCATCCCCCACGGGGCTGCGCCGATCAAACCGCCGCGGTCCGAGCTTCGCTGATTTACGTTATTCTGTCCTGTCCGCCACGCCATCCCGTCTCCGGCCCTTGCCACAAGCCCAGGGAATTGCCGAGTCACGCTGACCGAGACCACTGCCTTGCCCATCCCAAGGGCCGGTCTTGCCCACCTTCTCGGGATCTTTCGGAATAGGCTGCTCACACTCTGGAGTGATCCGCCGTCGAACAGACGCAGAGGAGGAAGGGAGTCGATCTGGACCGGGCAGTGAGTCTCCAAACGAACCTACAAGACGAATCAGACACCTACCGGTACCTGTTTGGTCAGGCATTATACTATACGTCGCCGTGCGGCCCAGGCCAAGTCTTTTTTCTCGCTGAGTGCGCGAACGTGAGAAGGGTGCGGCCAGGAATCCCGGCGGTGTTATGCCGTTGGCGGAAGGCGAGTTCGACATTACAGCTCTACTTGCCGCTTTGCTCTCAGGTCCATTTTTCGGGCCGGCAAAGCGGCTGAAACACGGCGGGACAGTAGGGCAACCTACGACAGATGGGCCATTCTGTAACGTGCCTCCGCTGATGACGCACTGACCGTCTAGAATGGGCGCAGGCGGGCACCGGTAGCGACCAGGCATAGACCGCGGCGCTCGTTGCCTGCGCGAAAGATCAAGGCGGCGCCGGAAACCATCGGCCGCTCCGTCCACCGCGGGTCATGAGATGGCGTTGATCCCTTGGAAGACGGTCAAAGTCTCATTGCGCAAGAACGTATTGCTGCCCCAGGGTTCGCCGCCAGTAGCGAAGTTATCGGTCGCCAGCAGAATCTGGTACACGGTAAGCACCTGGTAATTGGGGGTGCCGAAAGCTGCCCCGCTGCTGGCGATGTTCCAGGAATAAGCGCCGAGACCATAACGGTTGACCGTAAAGCCATAATCCTGCCCGATGGGAAGGCCGCCGGAGTCCGTCGTGTTGCCGCCCAGGGACAGGGTCGTGGTGAAGTCATCCAAGACCGTGGCCAGGATCTCCACATCCAGGCCGGTGCCATGAGCGGCCAGGTACAGACTCTGGTAATAGCTGCCAATTTGGGCATCGGAGAAGGAACTCAGATTGGGAGCGCCGCCCCCTCCACCGTAGAGGTTCGGGAATTTTGCGGCCAGCCACTGGCCCAAGGTCTGGTTACTACTGGTCACGCCAAAGCGGCGGATCAGCCCCTGGCCTTGAAGCCCTTCCCAGAAGCTCGTCGGCTTGACCAGTCCTGCGGATACGAATTGAACGGTCTGGCTTTGCACCGGCGTTACGAAGAGCCACCCATCTTGGAGGATCGTAACGCTGATGGTGTAGAAGTTGGCGCTGGCATAGGTATGCGTGCCGCTGACGGTGAAGACGCCACTGTTGACACTGATCGTTCCAGCCGTAGCCGCGGTGTTATCGCCCCAGTTGATGCTCGCGGAGTAGTGCGTGCCGTCCAGGGCCTCCGCCCCACCCGGATCGGTAAAGGTCGCGACCGCTCCACTGTAGGGCGTACCAGCCGTGGGGGCGATCCCGACCATGGGCGTGGCGGTGACCCCCACCTCCTGCACGCTCACCGTGAACGGCGCGGAGCCCGACCAATTGTCGCCCGTGTCGGTGACGACGATGGTCCCCGTGAAAGTGCCTTCTTCCGCGTAGTTATGGATTTGGTTCCCAAGCGACCCCGGTGCCGACGGCGCAGGGAGTGTAGTGGTCCAGCCGTCGCCCCAGGCGACAAATGCCGTCCAGGGACCGGGTCCCGCATCGCTGAAGCTACCCAGGCTCACGAACTGCGCGGCCCCCTCGCTCACGCGCTG
>DATGIQ010000007.1:0-2200 GCA_035295665.1 Gemmataceae bacterium
GACTTGGCGGAGGCCGCGGTGGCTGGGCTGGTCAGCCGGCGCTCCGAACGCCGCCTGGCCGACGACATGGTTCTGAAAATGGGTGTGAAGACTGCGGGCATTCATGCGTCGATCACCAGCCTGAGCGGCGGCAATCAGCAGAAGGCAATCATCGGCCGATGGCTGCTGACACGGCCCAAGGTGTTGTTATTGGATGATCCCACCCGCGGGATTGATGTCGGTGCCAAGGCAGAGGTTTACCGAATCATGGACCGGCTCTGCCGCGACGGAATGGGAATCATCGTCACTTCCAGCGAGCTACCGGAGCTGCTCATCTTGTGCGACCGGATCCTGGTCCTCTGCGAAGGCCGCTTGACGGCGGAATTTGCACGCCATGAAGCCAGCGAGCAGCGGATTATGGAAGCCGCCACGCTGGGACAGACGTGACGCGCTGGGGGCGGACGCTAGAGCCATGCTTCCAGCGCCAGTCCCTGCGGGAGCAGCTGATCCAGCAATTGCCGCGATTCTTCCGGCGTGAGCATGAGATCTTGCCCACTCGCCAGGTGCACTTTCGCGCGCTTGTCTTGCCGATCGAGAAAAACCGCAGAGATATGCTCCGGACGGATGAACCAGGGGCCAGCCCCGTTGGGTTCATTCAGTTGGATGAAATCGCCTACGCGCATGGTTTGGCTCACCAAGGTGGCAAGAATCGCCCTGCATCCTCCTTGTGCCATCGGATTCCATCAGTGTAGCAACTTCCTTGCTACCACTCCAAGGGAGTGATCGTTCCAGGGCGGCGCGAACCGCGAATTCGGCCAAAATGCGAAGTCTTTGCTGCGGGAGATGCAGCGATACCGGGCTGCACCGGGTGTGGGCGCGTTCGCGCCGGTTCGTCGCGCTTTTTCGTTGACTTCTGGACACGGCCCCGTCATAGTAGGCCTTGGTTGCAAAAGCGTCCGAATGGACCTGGGGGATCGCGGCGATGAAACAACTCCTGTGCGGATGGGTGGCGTTGGGCCTGGTGCTGGCTGTTGCCGGGGGGGCACAGAGCCAGGCTCCTTACGTCTATTCGACGCTCGATGTCCCCGGCGCGATCGCTACCGATGGCTATGCCATCAACGACGCCGGCCAGGTGGTGGGTATCTATTCGAAAGCGTTCGATATGCGAAGAGTCCACGGCTTCCTCTACAGCGGCGGCAGCTACACCCTGTTCGACGTGCCCGGCTCGAACAGCACGATTCCCTACGGGATCAATTCCACGGGTCAGATCGTCGGCGCGTTCCAAGGTGCTTCCTCATTTGCTCAAGGGTTTGTGCTGAGCGGTGGCAGTTACCTCACCCTGGATATCCCCGGCTCGTTTGGGACTTCCGCTCAGGCTATAAATGGCTCAGGCCAGATTGTGGGCGCCTACACAACCACTGTTTCGAATCTAGGCTTCCTCTATAGCGGAGGCAGCTACCAGGCGCTCTCAGGACCGGCGTATGGGATCAATTCGTACGGTCAGATCGTGGGAGGGTTCGGCCTGTATGCCAACGGCACCTATACGCCGCTCAACCTGCCGGGCCTAGCCAATGGCATCAACGATACCGGAGACATTGTAGGCACGTTCCCGGGTGCCAACAACCAGAACCATGGCTTCTTGTACCACAATGGCAGATCCCTGACGATGGATGTACCCGGTGCACTGAATACCTATGCCGATGGTATCAACAATGCGGGACAAATCGCGGGGTACTACGTAGACGCCGGCGGGGAACACGCTTTCATTGCCACGCCAACTCCCGAACCCTCGGCGATCGTGCTCCTGGCCCTGGGCACGCTGGGCCTGATCGGCTATCGGTGGGCACGCTATGGGCGCGGCTCGCCATGATGCACCGGCCTATGCTTATCCCTGACGGAAAACCAAACGGCTCCAGTCTTTGCGCGCAGCGCAGCTACGCGGCTTGACAACCGTCCGGGCGAAGTTAGACTTCAGCACCGGCTCAGCCAAGCATGAGCCAGCGTTGAGAACTTGTCAGCTTGCGCCGACCTCCGTGGCTCTGCGCAACCGGCAAGAGCAGTCCGACGGAGCAGAAGAGGACAGCGCGTGAGCGAGGGGGCCGCGCAGTTCGTGAGCCTGGGTAGCTTCAGCGATGCGGGACCCGGTCCCTGGACGGCATTTGTCGCCTGGGGCGACGGCTGGACCACTACACTCCCTGCGCCGTCGGCACCGGGGTCGCTT
>DATGIQ010000008.1:0-8346 GCA_035295665.1 Gemmataceae bacterium
GCTCGATCCGGGCCAGTCTTTGCTACTTCCAGACCGTTCGCCAGCGCATCCAGACGCTGATTGCTAACTGCTACCCGCGCCCCAAAAACCAGTCAGCATTACCCGGACCGTGAATGAGGGCCTGCAACTCCTGTCGCATATCTCGGTAATTCCAGATCTCTCCGTTGAAGACGAGGTTCACATCGCGGTAGCGGAAGGGCTGATTGCTCCGCGGCTCTAAGTCGAGGATTGACAGCCGAGTGTGACCGAGCCGAATAGCGCCAACTTGGGCCATGCCTTGGGCATCGGGCCCGCGGTGGGCCAATGCGCGGACACTTGTCTCGATCTCAGCGCCCATGCTTCCCACTATCGCGCACATTTAGCCAGTCCCTCATCTCGAATCGTTCGGGCAATATGGAACATCATCACGGGAGGCACCGCCCGGCCGAGCCTTTCCCACTGCTGGGCAAAGGTGCCCGTGAGAAGAAAATCATCAGGAAAGCCGCAGATCCGCTTCAATTCCGCGATCGTGAACTTCCGCTTCTCGGAGGGGTGAACGACGCCGGCCGTCGCAAGGTTGCCGTGACTCTGGCAAATGGTAGGGCAAGGCTGGTCGGTTTGGGGCTTGATCAGGTTCAGATATCTTTCGGACTTTTGTCCCGGTTTCAGATGGTCCCATTCCTGGCCAATGGCGTAGCGGCCAATGTCAGTCTCTGCCTCTACCAACGTGAACGCGGACTGCTTCTTGGAGAAGTTGCCCAGCTGGCTGACACAGTCGCTGGGGTTCTCGGCGGCATTCTTCCAGGTAGGAGTAAACTGCGGCCCGGTGGCCTCAAAGGAATGGATCCATGGGAGTGCGTCCCGCACGCTGTAGCGGTAAGGCAACGGCTTGGGGAAGGCCGGTTCACGACCAAGGTCTTGCCGGACTCCCATGAAGATGACTCGCTGGCACACCTGCGGGACGCCGAGCCATTGCGCGTCTAGGAGCTTGACCTGAACACGGTAGCCGCATGCTTTGAGTGCCTGGAGGATTTCGAGGAAGCAAGCCTTCGCCGTTCCCTTGACGAGGCCGCTGACGTTCTCGGCCACGAAGACCTTGGGCTCTAGTGGGCGAATCGTCCGGCATCGGCCACTGGCTCCCGATGTCCGTAGAAGCTGTACAGCACGGGCATCAAATAGCGGGTCAGGAACAGAGTCGTTAGCATGCCGCCCACAACGACGATGGCCAGGGGCTTTTGCGTTTGTGCCCCAATCCGTGTCGACAGGGCGGCCGGCAACAGGCCCAGGAGCGCCGTCAAGGCCGTCATCATTACCGGCCGCGCACGCTTGCTGGCTCCCTCTAGGATCGAGTCGCGTAGAGACAAGCCGTGGCTCCGGAGGGCGTTAAAGTACGAGATGAGCAGCAGCCCATCCATGATGGCCACACCGAAAAGCGATACGAACCCAACGGCAGCCGAAATGCTGAAGTGCGTCGCGGTCAAGTAGAGTGCCCAGATTCCACCAATGGCGAGGTCAAACACATTGCTCAGTACGACCACCGCATCCAGCCACGAGTGAAACGCCATGTACAAGAGGATGAAAATCAAGCCCAGCGAAAGCGGGATGATCCACAGCAGCCGGCCTTCTGCCTCTTCCATCTCTTCGAATTCACCGCTCCAGACGGGCCGGTACGGCGCCTGGAAAAGATCCAGGGTGCGCTGCCGGGCTTCGTCTACCGCGCTGCCAAGATCGCGACCACGCACACTGAATTTGATGGCGATCATGCGCTTGCCATTTTCGCGGTAGATGTCGGATGCACCATGCCGTTCGAATTGGCTGTTCGGATCGGGCGATCCATCGTCCCCCAGCGGCGTCACCAGATCCCGCAGTCGCAGCCGCGGCGTGTTGCTGATGGGGTTGGACGTATCGGCCAGGGAGCCCTTGAGGTTTGGGGTCGTCAGTCCAGTGCCGAAGGCCGAGGGGATAACGCCGGGACCTTGATTCTGCACGATCGAGTTATTGATGATATCCACCGGGATATCCAGGATAGATGACTCGCTGGCACGCCGCCACTTCGGCCAGCGGACCGAGATATCGAACAGCTTCTCCCCTTCGACCATGCTGGAGAGGGCCTTGGCACCCAGGGCGCTGCTGACGACATTGTTGACGTCGTTGGTCGACACCCCCCATCGCTCGCACTTGGCCGGATCGACGCGGAACTCCAGGTGGGATTGCCCGCGGGTATGGAACACGCCCACGTTTTCGATGCCACGGATCTCCTGCAAAATGTTCTTGGCCTTGACGGCGAGGCTTTCTAGCTGGTCCAGGTCCGGGCCAAAGATCTTGAGCGAGTTGTCGCCCTTGACCCCCGACAACGCTTCCATGACATTGTCGCGGATGTTTTGCGAAAAATTCCAGACCACGCCGGGCAGCATTCGGCCCAGTTCCGCGTTCATGGCGTCCACGATTTCCTGCTTGGTCCGGGCGCGCTTGGCCCCGAACAGCCAACGCCGCCATCCCGTCTGTTCGACCAAGCGCGGCCAAACTTTCTCCGGGCGCAGAGGCACGAAATACTCGCTGTTGAAAAAGCCGCCCGTGTCCGTGCCATCATCGGGCCGGCCTAGCTGGGCAACGATCGACTCCACCTCAGGATAGCCAGACATGATAGTTCGGGCCTGCTTGGAAAGCTCGACTTGGCGCTCCAGCGTGATATTGAGCGGTGCGGTACCGCGGATCCACAGGTTGCCCTCTTCCAACTCGGGCATGAACTCGTTTCCCAGGAAGGGAATCAGGCAGCCCGTCCCCAGAATCAGCGAGCCAAAGATGATGACGGTTGTCCAGCGGTACTTCAGACACACGTTCAGTTGCCAGATGTAGCGGTTTTTCAGGAAGCGAACCATGAAATTCTCGGGCTTCGGTTTCAGATTCTTCAACAAGAACAGGCACAACACCGGTGTCAGGGTCATGGCAAGAAACAACGCCCCAATCAGGGAAAACGCATAGGTCTGCGACATCGGGCCGAACAGCTGCCCTTCCGGTCCCGTCATGGTGAAGAGCGGAATGAACGCACACACCATGATGAGGGTCGAGAACAGCAGGGCACGGTCGATTTCCCACGTGGACAGGAGGATCCGCTGCTTGAGCGACAGGCCGGCATTCTCTCCGCTCGCCAGATGGCGGTAGATGTTTTCTGCGATGATCACGGAGGAATCGACGATGATGCCGAAATCGACGGCCCCGATCGACAGGAGGTTCGCAGATTTGCCGCGGAGGAACAGTACGGAAAAGGCAAACAAGAGCGCCAGCGGGATATTGATCGCGACGATGAGGGCCGTCCGCACACTGCTGACAAACATCAGCAGAATCATGGTGACCAGGCCCATGCCGAGCACGAGATTCTCCGTAACAGTCTCGGTGGTGACGTGAAGCAGGTCTTCCCGATCGTAATAGGGCTCGATCTTCACGCCCGGCAGCATGCGTCCCGAAGTGGGATCGTTGAGCTCTTTGACCTTCGCCTTCACATCCTTCAGGGCAGGGAGCGTCTCCTCATTTTTTCGCAATAGAACGATGCATTGGACGTTGTCGTCATCATCGTGGCCCACGTCCGCCAAGGTAAGAGCCGAGCCGGGAGACCTCTCCTGGTCGGCTTTCCAGTAACCAATCCGCCCCAACCGAGTCTGGTGACTGACGATCACGCCCTGGTTCGCGGGCACTTGCCCCGGCGACAGCCGCCCGCCCTCGACGACATCCTCGACGCGCACCGGCTGATTGTTGACGGAAGTGATGACGAGGCGGCGGATGTCGCCGATGCGGCGTTGCTCCTCTGCCCGCAAGATGGAGGCGGCCGCGGCCGGATCCTGCAAGCCCAGGACCTTGTTCACCGGATCCACACCACCGCCAAACAGCCCGACGCTCCGCACGGTCATGGCCACCTGGCCCTGACTCACATAATCGCCTCCAACCGTGGCGTTGCTGTTCGTCAGCGTTGACTGAAGCTGGGGTAAGGTAATTCCGTAGCGGCGCAGGCGATCCGGATCGGGCTGCACCTCATAACGCCGGACCGTGCCGCCGAAGCTGGTAACGTCCACAATGCTTGGCACCGTTCGGAACTCACGCTCCAACACCCAGTCTTGCAGAGCCTTGATGTCGTTGAGCGTATAAAGGGCGCGCCCGAAGCGGTCCTTGGGCACCTTCAGGATGTACCGATAGATCTCCCCGGTTGGGGACTCGGGAGAGATTCCGGGCGTCACGCCGTTGGGCAACGGCTGGCTGATCGTGGCCAGGCGATTGATGACTTCTTGCCGGGCTGCCTCGTAGGTGTACGCGCTGCCGTACTGCCAGTTCATTTTAAGATCGCTGAGACCGAAGAGCGATTGGCTGCGGATCGATTTCAATCCGCGCATGCCGGCAAACGTGACCTCAAGGGGAATCGTAACCTGACGCTCGATCTCTTCGGCCGATGCGCCGGGAAACTGCGCCACCACTTCGATGATCGCCGGCGCGGGGTCAGGGTAGGCCTCGACGTTCACCTTCAGAAACGAATAGGTTCCAATCGCTGTGAGTGCGACGGCAAGCAAAATCACTACGAACGGGTTATTGAGTGCCCACTCGATGAATTTACGAACCATTGTTGTTCTCGACGTACGATCCGTGGTGGGGTTGGCAACCGGCGTGCTGAACGTGTCCGTTTTTGTTGTGCGGCGGTGCGCAGAACCGCGTGCGGAGGCGCCCCGCGCGGTTCTGCGCACCACCGCGAAACTGACACAACCAACCGGACCAGGTATCAGAGGGAAAGCCGCCCGGACGGCGGCATCCCTTCTTTCTTCCTGACCACGTCTTTCTTCCGCTCCGTTTTTGGCTGGGATTCCTTGTCCAACAACGCAGCTTTCAGTTCCCCCACACCCGTCAGAAGAATGCGCTCACCGGCGTGGAGCGGTTCCTTGGGCAACAGACCCAGCTCCTCCTCCTGGAGTGTACGATTCTCACCCTTGGCAAACGGCTTGCTGCGCACGAAGGCCGTTTGATCGAAACGGTGCGTCAGCTCAACGCGGCGCATGGTGTAGTGATGCTTTTCCGGGTCCGTTTGCACGAAGACCACGCACTGTTGGCCGTCTTCGACCACGGCATCGATGGGCACTTCCACGACGTCCGGCGGCGCGGGCAGCTCCACGGTGGCCGAGACGAACTGTCCGGCGCGCAGCTTCCCCGCCTGATTCTCAATGTGGCCCTTCACCACCGCTGTGTGTTGGTTCGGGTCGATCAAATAGCCGATATCGTCAATGGATCCGGGGATCGGATCGCTGCCGACCGTTCGAACCGTCCAGCGTCGCTGGTTCGTCGTGAGCGCCTCCAGTATGGGCAAATCGTCTTCCGGAACATTGGCGAAGACGGCCAATCGATCGACTTTGGCGATCTGGAACAAGTTCGTCGTGTTGTCCACGATAATTTCGTGCAGGGCAACATTCCGTTCGATGATGACGCCATCGTCCGGAGCCCGGATCTCCACACGGGCCCACAGGGCTTCTTTTTCTTTGTCATGTTTGCCTTGGCGTTTTTTGACGTTCTCTGCCTCAGCGCGCACGGCCTGGATATCGGTTTCCGGGATGCCCCACGTCTTGAGCGTATTGGTGGCTCGGCTGATGGCGTTGATATCCCCCTGAACATTGCGGCGTGCGTTCAAGAGGAAGATCTCCGGCACTGCCTCGGCTTTTTCCTCCGCACGCTTGAGCACTTCTTCATCGAGTGTGAGCTGGTAAATGGCATCCACCAAGTCATTCTTCTTGTTCCCCACATCGACGCTGTAAAAAACGGCCAGCAGGTCGCCTCTTCGGACGCGGTCGCCCGAACGAAGTTCACGGAAGACGGTTTCCACCTGCCCGGTTTGTGCGCGATCCTCCGGTACCTGACCGATTTCGACTACCTCGGCGGAAGAAGGGGATGGAGCAAAGCGGGCCCGGATGCGCATTAAGTGGGTCGGATCGAGCGCCGTTGAGCCGGGCAATACCAGTGGCCGCAGCCGGGTCGGCTTCTTGGCGACGGCGATCAGCTCGCGGTTGCCCTGGCGAATGCCCAGCGCCTTGCAGATGTCCGGCGGGACCATGAGGGTGTGTGGCCGGCCCTTCACCAATTCGACCGATTGCAGCTCCGGTTGGGCAGACGGAGTCGCACTACGCTCGGCTGCCTCTCCAGGCCCACGTACGGAGCTCGCGGCCAAGCCGAAGTTCAGCTGCCACAGTTCGGGGATAACACCCGTAACCACGGCCAATCCGGCCACGGCGATCAAGATGGCCCCGGCCACCAGTCCTCCACCGGAGAATATTCTCTTCGACCATTTGCCCAACACCCCATTCCCTCCTTTGGCCACGAACGTTCCCCAAATCGATACGCGGAGACAGAGTGCATCTGGCACCGCCATCCATGCTCGCTGAAATCACAGGAAGCGAAACGGCTTGTCGGGGAGCATTTCCCATGCCGATTTCCCGACCGTTACGCGTTCACGAATCCAAATCCTTGATGCGAAAGCAGATTATTCATGAAGGCAAAAACTAGCGCCCCACCCGGGCTGCCCGTTTTGGTGGCACGTGCGCCACTACCGTCCGAGTCTTGGTCAAACTTTGTCCATCCTGGTTTCCGAAAGACCAGAAGGTACTCGCTTGCCGGCTGTCTGGAGCAACCGCGCCGCCTTTGCGAGTACAGAACATGCAGAATGCATGCGGGAGGCGGAAATGTCGATTGGCCCATGCGGGGGCGTGGACGATGACTGAACTGCCGTCCTGCGCGCCGCGAACGCAATCCCTGAGGCAGTTTACCTGCGGCAATTGGGGAAATTGACGTGAGGCGGCGGTACGGTGGGGCGGTGTTTTGGCCGGGCGAGAGACGATATGTGGCATAGTCTGCTCATGTGTACCGCGCTGGCTCTGGGTCAAGCATCCACGCCCAGTCCCCCGACCGTAATTTCCCCGCCGCCTCCGCCAGCTCCAGATCGCTGGATTTTGATGAAGGAGTTGCAGGGGACCGTCCCCGGTAGCCTGCTCGATTCCGAACGCATGCAGATCACCGGCTGGACGGAAGCCTCGTTCACGGCCAGCTCGGTTGAGAGCACGAATCTGCCGATGGGATTTAACTACCGGGCCAACGAATTCGCCATACAGCAGAACTGGCTCCGCATCGACCGAGCTGTCGTAACCAGCGGCACGACGGAGCCGACGTTCGGCTTCCGCTCCGATACCATACTGCCCGGAATCGATTACCGGTTTACATTGGCACGGGGCGTGTTCGATAGTCAGCTGACCGCACGCCACGGGCTACCGGCCATCTATGGCATCGATCCCATCCAGTTCTACGGCGAGGCGTATTTCCCTACGATCGCACGGGGGATGGATGTCAAGGTGGGCCGTTTCTTTGCGCTGTATGGCGTCGAAACCAACGATGCGGTCAGCAACGCCCTCGCTTCGCACGCTTACACGTTCATCTACGATCCGTTCACGCATACCGGTGTGCTGGCGACGACCAAATTGACGAATTCCTGGACCATCCAGGCCGGTCTGACATTGGGGAGCGATATCTTCATCGATCCCGCCGATGAGCCAACTTTCATCGGCAGCGTCAAGTGGACGCGCTCGGATCAACGCGACAGTGTGCTCCTCTCCGTGATCGCAGGCTCCGGGCGCTTCGATCAGACTCGCGAGTTCCACAATCCAGAAGTCTTGGATCTGGTTTATACCCATCAGTTCAATCCCCGGCTAACGTACAATTTGGAGACGCTGCTCGGGTATACGACCCATGTACCGAATGTTGGCACTGCACACTGGTTGGGTGTTCTGAGTTACATTACGTACACCGTCACCGATACACTAAGCACTACGACTCGGTTGGAGTTCTTCGACGACGAACAAGGCCAGCGCACAGGCGTCTCGGGTCTTTATTCAGCCGTCACGGCCGGGCTCTCGTACCGCCCATGCAAGTCCCTGCTACTCCGCCCGGAGGTGCGCTACGACTACAATGATGATTCGCGTCCGTACGAAGGCAAGCATGGACTCTTCACCGCGACCGCCGATGTCCTCCTGCGCTGGTAGTAATTGGTCGGGCCCCCCCCAGATCATTGCTTGCTGCGAAAATGAATTCTCAGAATCGTCTTATCCTTCTCGGAAACCGCCTCCAAGAAAATGATGACGGCATCATGAGGTACGTCACTAAACTTGCACGGCCGGCCATCGAGTTTGACCTCCGTTTGCTCCGTGATGCAAAAATCGGCGGAGTTCTCCTCCCTGGCGGGTTCCTGCACCAACTCGGCAGACGAATCCTTCGCGACGGGGGCCGTTGGGTTTCTTGCAACCTTGCAATTCCACCTTTTGCGGGCCGCAATCGAGTCTTTGCGGGGCGTCAGAG
>DATGIQ010000009.1:0-2624 GCA_035295665.1 Gemmataceae bacterium
ATCTCGAAGCCTCCGGCCCGCAGCAACCGCTTGGTTTCCGGAGGTGAAAGCGGGATGGCATCTCGGTCAAAGGGAATCCGACTCATGACGAACCGGGTGCCGGGGTTCCACGGGTTATTTTCCCATAGCGCGAACAGTCCGCCTGGGCGGAGGCAGCGGTAAACGTAATCGACCGCGGCTGCGCGCTCCGAGGGCGGAATGTGGTGGAAGACCCCATTGCAAAATGCCAAATCGAGCTCGGCAGCCGGCTGAAATTGATCCCGGAGAATGAAGCGCGTAAACTCGGTGCCGTAACTTCCCTGTGCGACTTCCAGCAGTTTCGCGGAAACATCCACGCCTGTGACGGAGTTTACGCCAACCAGACCCAAAAGGTAGGGCGAAGCCGAGCCGGTGCCGCAACCAAAATCGAGAGCGGACTGAGGACGTTCGCCAAGCCGGGTCAGGCAATGCGCCAGCCAGGCGATGCGGCCATGGGCGAAGTACTCCTTATCCTCACCGGACACGGAGATGCCTTGACGGAGGGCGGCATCGTAATCGGAGGCATAGGCGTCGAACTCAGAACTGTCCGAGGAAACGGGTGGGTTCATCGCCGGCGCAGCCCCAGTATGCTAACGAAGAAACTGGACAGGATCGTTTGCGATCCGAGCATGGTAAGAGTCGCCCCCGGGATCACCCAGCGCATGGTGTGGGCGTAATTCAACGGCCCAAATTCGTGTATCCGCCATTGGTTCACGGCCGCCAGCAGGAGTGCCACGCCGACGACCAGCGTGCTGACGCCGATCACCAACCCGCGTTCCAGGGGGATCAGCTCGATCAGCCGATTCAAGCGTGGATCCTCCGGCAAAAGCCGTTCGGCGATGGCAAACGTTTTGGTAAAGACGCCGAAGGCGATCGCCTGAAAACCGAGGATGATGCTCAGGCTCGCAAACAGCAATGTGTGGGCATCGAACGTGACACCGCCAACGGCCACGCCCGGCAGCGCCAACCCATAACCGATCAATCCCAACAAGATCAGGAAGGCACCGGGGTAAACGAAGAGCCAGCGGGGACTGTAGATGAGAAAGAACCGCAAGGTCCGCCAACCATCCCGAAACGTCCGCAAGTGCGGGGGATGGCTTTTGCGCCCATCGGGGTGCAACGTGATTGGCACCTCGGCAATGTTGGCACCGGCCAGGCTCGATTTCAGGATCATCTCGGTGGCAAACTCCATGCCCGTACAGCGCTGATCGAGACGCTGATAATGTTCCTTGGTGAAGCCACGCATGCCGCAGTAGACATCGTGGATATCCGCCCAGAACATATGCCGGACCATGAATGAGAAGAGTGGATTCCCGAGCCAGCGGTGTAACAGCGGCATCGCGCCGGGCATCACCCGGCCGCCCCCCGAAGGAAGCCGGCATCCCTGCACCAAGTCGAAGCCGGCCCGGAGTTTCTCCACGAATTTGGGGATTTCCAGAAAATCATAGCTATCGTCGGAATCCCCCATGATGACAAATTTGCCGCGGGCAGCCGCAATCCCGCCCATAAGAGCATTTCCATAGCCCTTTTGGGCCACCGGAACGACGCGAGCCCCCAGCCGGGCGGCAATTGCCTGGGAGCCGTCGGTGCTGCCATTGTCCGCCACGATGATTTCGCCGTGGATGCCGTAGTCCGCGAAGGCCTGCTGGGCTTTGCGGATGCAGGTCTCCAGGCAATCGGCTTCATTCAGGCAAGGCATCACAACGGATACTTCTACCTCTGCCGTGTCCGGGTCGTCGGTGGCGGTGGCTGGCCAGTCTTCTCTCAATTCAGATTCAGTTTGCGTCGCCATAGAGAACTCTGCATTCCGTTTGCGGTGCGCGTTCGTTTGGACCGAGCGCGAAGCCTAAACCGATTTAGGATACCAATGAGGCTAGCCTGTTGCCACCACGCTGTCAACTTCCCGCCGCAACGGGAATGCGTTCCCCGCCCAAGCTCCGCACCATAAAATCTCGCGGAGCCATGAATGGCAGAATCGGCAGGAAGAGGAGTCGGTAGCGCGGCGCAACCACCCGGACGTGCTCACCCGGATGTTCCTTGAGATAGCGGGTAAACTCGTCTTCGAATCCATCGATGTATTCCTGTTCCAAATTCACCAGGATCCCGTCGACAGGCCGCTGCTCGAAGTGAAAGCGAGGCGTCTGGGGCGGCTCCACGTTCATGAGCAGTTTCTTTTCCACGCCTGGGCCGTTCAGACAAATCACGTTGGCCGGCAGTTGAAATCCTCCCACGACGTACATGCCGTTCATGGTGGCAGCATCCGTCAGGAACTCTTCGTTGGGGTGGGCTTGGGCATACTGCAACAATTCTCTGGCCACATATGCCGTCTCGCCAAATCGACTCCCCGCGGCCAAACTGAGCAGATGGACTGCCACCACCATGCCAAGGATTCCCTGCGCGATCCGGGGCCGATGAACGAAGGCGCAAGCCAGGGCGAACGGCAGCAGCACGGTGATCCCAAGATCCAAGGGTTTGTAGTACTGCAACTGGCGATACAGCGGCTTATAGGCCCAGGGAACTTGGCTACCGTATCCCAGCCAGAGCCAAAGCAGAAAGACCGTGGCGAAGAGAATTTTTTGCGGCGTCGCCAGATATTTCCACGCGAC
>DATGIQ010000010.1:0-8528 GCA_035295665.1 Gemmataceae bacterium
TTTGGATGTACCGTTCGCCATCGTGGACGCCACCACGCTGACCGAAGCCGGCTACGTCGGCGAGGACGTGGAAAATCTTCTCCTGAAGCTTCTCCATGCCAGCGACTTTGATATCGAGGCGGCCCAGCGCGGCATCATCTACATCGATGAGGTAGACAAGATCGCCAAGACTAGCCAAAACGTCAGCATCACCCGGGATGTGAGCGGCGAAGGCGTGCAGCAGGCGTTGCTCAAAATGCTCGAAGGCACCGTCAGCAACGTCCCGCCCCAGGGTGGCCGGAAGCATCCCGAGCAGCAATATATCCAGATCGATACCAGCAACATCCTGTTCATCTGTGGCGGTACCTTCGTCGGCTTGGACAACATCATTTCCCGTCGCGTCGGCCGCAAGACCATCGGCTTCGGCAGCAACCCGGAGCAGCGCGAGACCGATCTCGGCGAGCTGCTGAGCAAGGTGACCAGCGACGATCTGATGGCCTTTGGCATGATTCCCGAGTTCGTCGGCCGTTTGCCGGTGATTGCCGCACTTGATCCTCTCGATGAGGAAGCGCTGGTGCGGATCCTTACAGAGCCCCGCAACGCCCTGGTGCGGCAGTACCAAAAGCTGTTCGAGATGGAGTCGGCGGCGCTCGAATTCCACCCGCAGGCCCTGCGTCAGATTGCCATCCTGGCGCGTGAACGGGACACCGGGGCGCGCGGTTTGCGCAGCATCGTCGAACAACTAATGACCGACATCATGTTCGAGCTGCCGGAGATCGAGCCCAAAGGAAAATACGTGGTGACCGAAGCCGTGGTCCGCGGCGAGGCCACCTTGTTCGATAAGAAGCCTACCACGGACAAGAAGAGCGCGTGAAAGAAAGCGGCAGTCCAGAAGAGGGGGAGAGGAGGAGAGCGCGCAGGTCTCCTCCTCTCCCCCCTCTTCTTGTCTCCTTGTCGGCCCGGCGGCCTGGATGGTTGTCTTCACCCGGAGGCAATGTGGCGCGCTCGAAACCACCCCTGGTTCGGCTGAGCGAGTTGACCGCAGGCCAAGCCGGTGATTTTTTCGCGCTGCTCGGCGAACGGAGCCGCAACGCCACGCGCGAAGGCAAGCCATATTACACCTGCCGTTTTCGGGACGCCCGCCGACGGGTCACGTTCATGGTCTGGGCCGACACCATCTGGTTCGAGCCGTGTGAACGCGAATGGCGGGAGGGGCAAGTCTACAAAATCCGAGGTCTGTATACCGAGCACGAGAAATACGGCGGACAGATTGAGGTGCAGAACATCCGTCCCGTCACGGACGCCGATCGGACGGACGGATTCGATCCGACCGAATTTGTCGAGCACTCTCGGTATGACCCGGCGGCCATGTTGGCCGAGCTGAAGGGCCTGGCCGAGGCGCAAATTGGCGAAGCCTCCCTACGGCGCTTGGTGTCAACCTTGCTCGATCGCCATGCGGAACCGCTCCAGCGCTTGCCGGCGACGCGGAACAAGTTCTATCCTTTCTCCGGCGGCCTGCTGGAACACACGCTGTCCGTGACGCATACCTGTCTTCAGCTGGTGGCCAAGTTTGCCGCCCAATTCCCGGAGTTGCAGCCACCGCTCAATCGCGATTTGGTGGTAGCCGGGGCGATCCTGCACGATATTGGCCGGGTGCTGGAGCTGGACGACGATCCGCTCCACGCGCAGCCCACCGTCCCCGGCCGGCTCCTGGGGCACCTCATTCTTGGCCGCGATCTGATCCGCGACACAGCCCGGGAACTGGGCGACGTGCAGCCCGAGCTACTCCAGTTGCTGGAACACATTCTCATTTCGCATCTCACGCTCCCGGAATGGGGATCGCCTCGCCTGCCGCTGATTCCGGAGTGCTTGATCATCCATCATGCCGACGACCTGGACGCGAAGCTGGAAATGTACGTTCGCTGCTTGAGCCGCGATCAAGCCGCGGGACCCTTTACCGACCGGGACCCTGTGCTCGGACGGCAGCTCTACAAAGGGCGGAGCGTGTAGCACACTTCAAAGCCGATTGCGTGGAGTTCGGTCTACTGGAACGTTTCACGGATTCGATGAAGGGACGGTCTTTACCCGCGCCGGCTACCAGCTCGCGATCACGGACCAGGGAGGTAGCGGAGATCAAAGCGTTGTGCCGAAGCGAATTTCGTTGATGACGCCGATGGATGAGGATGAATTCTGTAAAAAACCGGCGCATCTCCGTTGCGAACGCTTTCAGTCCTGATTATAATCGGATCGCGGAACGTATGTCTGAAGATGAATGCATATCCCGCACGGGTAGGTCCACTAATTTCCGCGCCGGACCGTTTCTCTTGTCATTTCTCACTGCCGAGGTTTTCATGCGAACGAGAAGATCACATCGAGCACTGCAACGAGTATCACCGCATGTCGCTGGTTCAAAAAGCTCCAGGTCGAGGCGGACGTTTCGGCCGTCGCTAGAATCATTGGAACACCGCCTTCAGCCGGGCGATATGATCCTCGGCTCCCTCGCAACCGCGCCCTGGGGTATGGGGGTTGCCAGCATCGAGATGCCATTAGGCCTCAGCCCCAATGGACCAGAGCCCGATGGGCCCCCGGCCATCTGCTCGAACGAGGATCCCGCAAGTTCACTGGGCCCTACTTCCTCCTCGACGGCTACCTTTGCTGAAGGCGGCAGTGTCCACATGCTGTCTGCGGACGTACTGGCAGGCGTGCCAACTCATGTCGACGGTCCCGATCCGCTCACGCCCGGAAGCCACCAAGCACTTGCCGGACAAGAAGCGGTGAATCTGTCGGCCGGCGTGGCGTTGCTCGGGTCGTCCACTCTCTCGGGAGAACCAAGCTTGGCCACGGCGGGCGGAGAACTGCCGTTTTCGTCTCTTGCCTTGACAGGGGCCGGCGATGTCATGAGCCGGATGCCCCAGATGTTCGCCGCGGCTCCCCATATGGCATTCGATGCCGCTACGGGCCAATTGACGATCCGCTCGGACGCCGGCCAGCATACGGTCCACACCACGCTCACTGCCGACGGCTTCGTCGATGTCAGCCTGGACGGACAGCGGCACTCCAGCAATCCCGCATCGCCTTCCTTCGATCGTGCGCTGGCCGGTACAACTGAGTCCGCGCTGACCGGCATTCGTTACGTTGGCAGCAGCGGCGACACCCTGTCTCTGGACTCTCAGCAGCCCGCGGCGGCTCTCCATCTCCAGGCCGCCGGCGCCTCCGTGGTCCTCGGGAATGTGGTCACGTCTGGTCCTTTGGCCGTTCTCGCATCGAATGTCACGGTAACTGGCGTGGTGCAGTCCAGCCGAATCGATGTGGCTGCAGGAGTATTTGTCAACAGCGGGCAACTCCACGCCGGCGGCGCCAACGGCGGGCAAATCCACATCCAGGCGAACAATGTGCTGAATGCCGGCCCTATCTCGGCGGACAGCACGGCTCCGGGCGGCACGGCCGGCGAAGTGAGCATCGCGTTCACCGAAGCGTATGTTGCGACGACCGGTGCGGTGGACTCCGCCAGCAGTGTTGCCGGCCCGGCGGGGCATGTAACTATCGATGGCGGCGACACCGGTCATCTATTTAGCAGTGGCCGTGAGCTGGCCACCGGGTCGAGCGGCGGAGTGGTGGAACTCGTTAGCCAGGATGTGGTCCTGGATGCCGCCACGCTAGATGCCTCGGGCAATGTGGGGGGGGGCTCGGTATGGATCGGTAGTGCCTCCCAGGGAGAGAGTCTCGCCGAGCCAAATACGGCCACCGTGACCGTGACCTCCGCCAGCACGATCCGGGCAGATGCTCTGCAAAAGGGCGATGGCGGGCGGGTGTTGGTCTGGGCCGGCCAGAGCACGACATTTGACGGGTCGGTGTCGGTGCGGGGCGGCCGCGCCGGTGGTTCCGGCGGGATCGTCGATCTGTCGGGCGAGGGCGGATTGAGCTACGGGGGTTCCGCGGATGCGAGTGCCAGCCTTGGCCGGAGCGGGACCCTCCTCCTCGATCCAAAAAATATCACCATCGATGCGGCTCCGACCGGCGGCTTTCCGCAGTTCGACCTGATGGATCCCCATCCCACGGCTAGCGGCGGCTTTGGCACTTACCTCTCGGTTCTCGGCAAGGGCAACGTCGTCGTGACCAATCCCAATGACAACCTTGGCGGGGCCAAGGCGGGGGCCGTGTATCTGTTTGATGGGCTCAGTGGGGCGCTGATCAGCGCGCTGGTCGGCAGCCATCCCAATGATCAGGTGGGTTACGACCTCGATTTCAACTCTCCGATTGTCCTCTTGAGCAATGGTAATTACCTGATCCAAAGCCCGTTCTGGAATGGCAATCAGGGCGCGGTGACGTGGGCCAGTGGCACTACCGGGATTAGCGGTACCCTTTCCGCCGCCAATAGTCTCGTCGGTAGCAGTGCCGGGGATGAGCTGGGTTTTGTCAATGGCGGCACCGAGATCACGCCGCTGGACAATGGTAACTATGTGGTCGCAAGTCCAAGCTGGAGCCAGCATCGCGGGGCGGTGACTTGGGGAGATGGTAGCACGGGAGTCCGCGGCATCGTTTCTGCTGCCAATAGCCTTGTTGGAAGCAACTCCGGCGACAATGTTGGCCGTGTCCTCCGCTTGACCAACGGCAACTACGTTGTCGAAAGTTCTCTCTGGAATGGTACGCGCGGGGCCGTAACGTGGGGCAGTGGTAGCGCCGGTGTTAGCGGCCTGATTTCCGCTGCCAATAGCCTTGTCGGCAGCAACCCGGGCGATATGGTCGGCAGCGATCCAAGTGGTGTCAACACGGTCGTTTCCTTGAACAACGGCAATTACGTGGTCGGAAGCTCATCCTGGAACGGCCGTCGCGGGGCCGTGACCTGGGGCAACGGCACCACGGGAACGAATGGCACGGTCTCTGACGCCAACAGCTTTGTCGGCACGAACCCTCAAGATCAGGTGGGCGAAATCCTTACGCCCTTGAGCAACAGCAACTACGTGGCAGCGAGTCCGCAGTGGAACGGCATGCGCGGGGCGGCGACCTGGTTCAACGGCAGCATGGCAACGACCGGCTCCGTCTCCGCCGCCAATAGTATCGTCGGCAGCACACCGGGCGATTTGGTGGGATCGGGGAGCTTCAGCGGTGGTGTCGTCCCGGTGAGCAATGGGAATTTCGTCGTGTTAAGTTCTGCTTGGAATAGCTACCGGGGCGCAGTGACCTGGGGCGATGGCACCACGGGAGTCACCGGCACGGTCTCCCAGGCCAATAGCCTTGTGGGCAGCACGCCGGACGATAGGGTGGGTTTCTCGGGCAGCGACGCTCCGGATGTCACGCTCTTGAGCAATGGCAACTACGTGATTGTCAGTGGGAGATGGAACGGTGGCCGCGGCGCCGTGACTTGGGTGAATGGCAGCACAGGGTTCCACGGCGTGGTCTCGGCCGCCAACAGCCTCGTAGGCAGCAATCCCAATGACTATGTGGGCTCCGGTCCGCTCTCTGCCGGGATCATCCCCTTGCCTAACGGCAATTATGTGGTCGTCAGCTGGGAATGGAATGACAATCGTGGGGCGGCGACCTGGGCAAACGGAAGCACGGCGATCAGTGGCACGATCTCCGCTGCCAACAGCCTGGTCGGCAGTGATCCGGGCGACCTGGTGGGTTCCGGGCTCGTCACGGTGCTGAGCAGCAGCGATTACGTGGTCTTGAGCGAATCCTGGAACGGACGTCGTGGAGCGGCAACATGGGAGAATGGCAGCGCTGCTACGAGCGGCACGATCTCCGCGGCCAATAGCCTCATCGGCAGCGACCCTGGTGACCAGGTTAGCAGCGGAGGCGTTGCCACGTTGGCGAACGGAAACTACGTGGTTGTGAGTCCGACCTGGAACAACGAGGGGGCGGTAACCTGGGAAAATGGCCGCACGGGCGGCACCGGCATCCTCACTGCCGCCAATAGCCTGGTAGACGCCGGTTTTGCCCAGGTCACGGCTTTGGACAACGGTAACTACGTGGTGTCCAGTCCGGCGTGGAACGAGCAGCGTGGGGCAGTCACCTGGGGGAATGGTGGGACGGGCACCAGCGGCGTGATCTCCGAGACCAATAGCCTTGTCGGCAGCAACCCCGGCGATCAGCTCGGCTACACCGGCACCGCCGGCCCGCCCATTCTCGCCTTGAGCAACGGCAATTATCTGGTTCAAAGCCCGATCTGGAACGGCCATCGTGGAGCCGTAACACTGGCGAGCAGCACAACCGGGCAAACGCTCGACGGCCACAATGTCGTTACACCACAGAATAGTTTGGTGGGACAGACGGCGGATGCGGGGCTCGGGGCGGTTGTACTGGATCCAAGCCAACAGTCGTTCGTCGCTCCCTTTGTGACCGAAGCGAGCGGCCGCGTTACGGTGGGCCTGACCGATCCGAATCAGCTCCGTTATGCCCGTGGTCAAGCGCAGGCCATGACCGTTACGCCCGACTTCCTGACGCGGACCCTGGACACGGGCACATCGGTTGTGCTCCAGGCGAGCAACGACATTACGATCAATTCCCCGATCACTGTCACGGCCGGCGGCCACGGCGGGGCCTTGAGCCTCGAAGCTGGGCGGAGCATTCTACTGAACGCATCCATCCACATGGACAACGGTGCACTGACACTCATTGCCAACGATCAACAGGCCGACGGAGTCGTGGATTCCCAGCGCGACATGGGCGACGCGGTCATCCGCATGGCCCCGGGCACGTCCCTGGACACCGGTTCGGGTGCGCTGTCGGCGGAGCTGCGTGACGGTGCCGGTCGGAGCCATCGCGAAAGCGGGGCGATCACCTTGCAGACCGTGACGGCCGGCTCGGCCACCGTGGTCAACAACGGACCCAATCCCGGCAGTGACGTCACCCTTGGTTCCGTAACCACATCGGGTTCGCAATACTACGCCAGTCCCCACGGCATCACCACGGTCGCGGGCAATCTGACTACCTCCGGTAGCTCGCTGACCTTTGCCGATTCCGTGGTGGTCAACGGCGGCGTCCTGGTCACGGCCGGGACCAATGCCGTCTCCTTCGTCGGTAACGGCACACAGACCCTGCAAGCCGGCAGCGGAGTCCGATTTGGCAACGTCAATCACACCGCCGGTGGCACGCTCCAGTTGAAAGGCGACCTCACGGTGGTCGGCAGTTTCGTCAATGGCGCCGGCACTTTCGATGCCAACGACCAGGCCGTAAGTGTGGCCAGTGCGGCAGCCCTCCTGGGCGGCACGTACCTGGCCGGCACCGCTCCCCAGACGTTCCACAGCGGTCTGGCGATCGTGGGCGGCACCCTGATGAGCTCAACCGGACCGATGGCGATCAGCGGCCCGGTCCGGCTACTAGGTGGCTCCCTCCGCGGAGTGGGCACCGTTGAGACGGTCACGGCGGCGGCTGGCACCATAGCGCCCGGCGGCGGCAATCCAGGTAGGTTGAACGTCACCGGCCGTGTCGCATTCAGCCCAGCGGCGAACCTGAATATTCTGCTTCAGGGTACAGAGGCGGGAACCGGCTACGCAGAGCTTCGGGCCGGCGGTCCAATCGATCTGGGCGGGAGCACCCTCAGCCTCAACATCGGCTTCACGCCGTCGATCGGTAGTAGCTTCGAGATTGTGACCACGACCGGCGCCGCCTCGATCAATGGTACCTTCCGAGGATTGAGCGAAAAAACCATCTTCACGCAAAACGGATTCCAGTTCGAGATCACGTACCGGGGAGGCACGGACGGCAAGAGTGTTGCACTGACGCGCTTGGCATAGATCGTGTGCTGGGCCTTACGGAGGAGAGCGATCCAGGAATGCGGGCTTCAAGGTCCAGGCTTGTCGCTTGGCCAATTCCATCATCGCCGGGGCACGGAAGCCGCGCGGGAAAATGACCCAGCCCCACAGGTCTGGTCCATCTTGGGCCACGTACTTTGCCGCCCCGAGCTTTGCCCGTTTCAGCTCGATGGTCGGGGGCATGGACTGGCCATCGACCAGGGTCTGCGTTACTTCGGCCAAGGCACGCAAATAACTCTCCGGCGAAACCGGCACACTACCAAGCCAGATCGCGGTCGGGACGCGTCCCTGCTTGCGCAAGTAATCGGCGACATTGGCGGCTGTGCGGCGAAACTGGCTGGCATCGGTCGTCACCGGCTCTGCCCCGCCGACCAACGCATTGCTTGGACCGTAGGGCGTGCGTTCCAGCGGGATCGAATCAGGAGTGCGGCCAGCACTGTGGTGGGCAATATAGTCGTTCAGAAGCTGGAAGATTTCGCTCGCAGCCAGCGCATAGTCTGTTGTGGTTTGGAAAGAAATCGAATCGGTGACACCGGCGGCAATCTGCTTCAGCTCGGCCAGCGCAAATCGATGGTCCCGGGCTTTGTCCCGGTACAGCTTGGCCGCTTCGGTCGCCGTGATGAATTGGACATCGGCAAAGCGTTTCATGAAACGGATGTACTGTTCGAAGGTCTGATATGCCACGCTGCTCTCCTGGGGCGTCTTGGCGGGCGGCGATTTCCACTCTTCGCGCGGTGGGTTGGCCCCGTTGCGGAAGTTGACACCATCCCAGAACTGCTGGTGCACAAACTCACA
>DATGIQ010000011.1:0-4251 GCA_035295665.1 Gemmataceae bacterium
CCGTTGGCTCCATCGAAGACCAATCGCTCGGCGATCCGCAGTTGATCCCGGACCCAGAACCATTCGCGATCGGCGGTGGATTGGACGTGCGCTATCCCGGAGATCCAGCGCGGCGGCTCGGCGGATTCGTGCGCGCTCAAGACCGCGGGGTTTTCCTGCACGAAGTGGGTGTAGCGCTCCCGCAGGACAGCCCGCACGGTCACGGGATCTTTATGGGGAGCCGGTTCGCGGGCAAAGCGCTCGGCTGCGGTGCGTACCTTTTCCTCCATGCCATTGCCCGCGATCCCGACCGAGAGGGCATGACATTGGCTACAGTGCTGCTCATATTGAACCGGCTTCAGGTACCGGCCGGCGGCATCGGGCTGATCATCGAGCTGGTGGCAAACCATGCAGCGCTGCTGCGGATCCTTGAGGGTGACCAAAGGGTTGTCGATGCTGCGGACACTCTCCGGCGTGAGCTGGAGATGGACCTTGTGGTTGAAATGAATGGTGCCGGGATCGGTGCGCTGCCACGCGGGGTGGTCGGTGGAAAACGCGTGGATCGTAACCGCAAATCCGCCCGGACTGCCACCGACCGCGTCCAGGTTCGCATGGCAGACCGTGCATTGATCGTCCGCCACCCGTGCCAGTAGGGAGCGCCCCCGATGTTCCTGATGGCAAGTCGAGCAGTGCAGCTCGTGATGGTGGTGCGGTGGACCATCATGGCAAGTGCGACATGTTTGGTCAGCCACCGAGTGCACATCCGGATCGGCGCGCAGCAGCCGGGCCACCGGTTGGAACGACTCGACATGACAGACGCCACAATGGTCGTTGAACATTGCGTGGGCACTGGATACGGGGCGGGATTCGTAGACGAAGCGCGTCCGGGGCCACCAGGTGAACGCGACGAGCGCCACGCAGCCGGCAAAGATCGACCAGGTCAGGATATTGCGAACTCTCCAAACGCGGCCCGGCTTCCGAAAATAATCGAGCTGGATCCAATCCGCTAAGGTCTTCGGATCCCGAAAAGAGGATGGCATGAGCGAGGGCACCCTGAACAACGGATTCGGATGAGACGGCGAGGGGACATGGTCTTTACCCGGCGTGACCTCGCCACTCGTCAATAGTACAACGAAACCACGGCATGAGCCACTCCAAGGACCAGCAAGGCTACGGAC
Source organism: Gemmataceae bacterium (assembly GCA_035295665.1). Classification (GTDB taxonomy): domain Bacteria; phylum Planctomycetota; class Planctomycetia; order Gemmatales; family Gemmataceae; genus DATGIQ01. Next base: position 1,158 of record DATGIQ010000011.1, read on the forward strand.
AGCGGGACATGGAGCAACAGCCAACCATGCAGGATATGATGCAAGCGCTCCTGTTCGGCGAGCTGCCGTCGCTCGGTGCAGAGCAGCTCGATTTCTTCCAGCTGGGTTTTCACGTGGGCTAACCCAGGCAACGCCTTGAGATGGGCGAAGGCATTCTCGGCCTGGAGCGGCTTGGCCAACAGAGCCGACCGCCGAGGCTTGCCGGACAGAAACGGGATCACATGCGATTCATAAAATTCTTGCAGCTGGACCTTGGCCCCGATTCCCATCTGGCTGCCCGACGTATTCGCGACGGTTCCTTGGGCATTGATCTCCCAGATGGAGCCCATGAGCCGTTCCGCCTTGCGGGCCATGACCTTGCTCAGGTGGGGAATTTGTTCGTACGGTCCTTCACAAGAGACCCGCGTAGTAATCAGCCGCGGCAAGAATTGTTGCAAAAACAGGCCGAAGATCCCCGTCACCAAGGTCAGGCCAAACACAATCCACAAGGCCCGTTCCACCAGGCCGCCCCAGTGGAAACCGCTGTGGCACAGAATGAGAACCCCGCTCAGCAAGCCGAGCCAGATATGCCCTTTGAGCCAGACCTTACGGGAACCGATCCACCACCATGCCGGTACTTTGCGCAACGCCGCCAGCAGCCCGGCATAGATCATCAAGGCCGAACCGGCGATGCCGTAAAGCAAACCAGGAATACTGCCGCCGCTCAGTCCGCCCGGTGTCCTCCGGTCGAGCCAGCCATATAGCCCCAGCGCGGCGGCGGCGAGGACCACGGTGGTTATGAACCAGCGCCGATGGGTGGAATCGATCAACAAGAGGCCAATCCTCGGATCCTGCTCGGAAAGGAGAATGCGCTGGGGTGAAAAACCCTCACTCTATAGGGTAGCAAGATGGGGGTTCCGGGTCGATGGACCAGCGGGCAGCGCAGCCGCGAGGAATTGCTTTTTTCTCGCACCTCAGGTGCGGTTTCTGACCTGATCGCCGGCCGGGCCTTGGTGCAAACCACGCGCCATTTCTTCCCCCAGCTCAATCGCTGGTTCGATCAGCTCCCCGACACGCGCGTGCAGGATGCCTGCACCTACGCCACGCGGTTCCTCGCCTGGTGGGGGATCTGTCTGTACCTGCTCCAGTTCGGCTCACGCCGCCAACTCGATTATGAACTGCGCGACGGGGGTGCCCACGTCTTGGCCAACCTCAACCGCTTGGCGGAGACCGCGCAGACGACGCTGCCGGTACACGACACGCTCGACCACTTCGTGGGCCACGTGCAGCAGGCTGGCTGGGAACGCTTGCGGACGCAGTTGGTGCAGCGGCTGTTGCGCATGAAGGCGCTGGACGCTGCGCGTCTGTGCGGCATGCCGGTCCTGTTGGTCGACGCCACCGGTCTGTTTTGCTTCCGCCAGCGGCACTGCCCGCAGTGCCTGGTGCAACGCCAGGGCCAACAGACGCGGTATCTGCATCAGGTCCTGGAAGCCAAGTTACTGGGACCGGCGGGGGTGGTGATCTCCCTGGATAGCGAGTTCATCGAAAACGCGGATGCAGCACCGGTCCAGGGCCGCAGCGTCGAGCAGGTCAAACAGGACTGCGAACGGAAAGCGTTGGGCCGCTTGCTGCGACGCATCAAGCAAGTCTATCCACAGCTCCGCTTCGTGCTGGCCTTGGACAACCTGTATGCTTGCGGGACCCTATTTGCGCTGGCTGAGGAACTCGGCTGGTCCTATGTGGTGACGTTCAAGCAAGGCCGCACGCCGGTCTTGTGGCGGGAATTCCAAGCGCTGGTACCGCAGTGCCCGGAGAACCGTCTGCAGCAGACCTGGGGCGACGGACGGGTGGAGGAGTTCCGCTGGGTGCCGCGGCTGGCCTACGAGGATAGCCAAGGCCGCACCTGGAAGCTCCAGGCCTTGGAGTGCACGGAGACGACGGCCGATGGAGAGCAGCAGTATTTCGCTTGGCTGACAGCGCTACCCGTGGGACGCAAGACCGTGGCCGAGATCGCCCAGAAAGGAGGGCGTTATCGCTGGAAAGTAGAGAATGAGGGGTTCAACCGCCAGAAAAACAGCGGCTTGAACTTGGAACACGTCTACAGTACCGACCCGGAGAAGTGGAAGGTGTACTATCTGCTCTTGCAGATCGCCTTCATGTTGGTGCAGTTGCTGGAGCGGGGCTGTTTGCTGCGTCGGCTAGCAGACGCAGTCGGTCGGCCGGTGTGGAAGCTGTTCGGCAGCCTCAAGAACGTGGCCCGGCGGCTGCTGGAGAGTGTGCGTTTCTTGTACTGGGAGGAATCCTGGTTCGACGCGCGTCAGGCGGCAAAGCTGCGTCTGCCGTGGGACACTTCGTAGCCGGTGCTGTCGGTACGTCTTCTTCGGGTCCCCGAGCGTCTTCCACTGCAGTTTGCCAAAAACCGCCGCCGCGCGGGCCGGCTCGCTGTGCGCGCCGTGCCCGGCCACGCGGCGTGTGCAGATGCGCACGGAAATGCTCGCTACAGCGGTTCGTCGCAGCTGGCGGCCCTGAGGGTGTTACGCTGTTTGAAGGTTTGTTCAGGCGTCGGCCTGTTTGGGCTATCGCTGCAGGTCGTAGTCAATGTGGGCCAAGGCCAGGGCGACAGGGCTGAGGTTCATCTGGCCCAGCGACCGGCCCTCCCAGCGGGGCTGCTTCGCCAGGCAGCGTGCCAGGGCTACATGCACTACCATGACCACTCCTACATGGGCGTGAAAGCGGCGTGCCCCGCTCACATTGCCGTCGTCGACTCCCCAGAAAACCTTCAGCCGGCCGTTGACCCGCTCCACCGCCGTGCGACCCTTGTACAGCCGCTCGAATTGCTTGGTTGCCCGGCCAATGGGCGGGAACCTGCGCAAGGGCGAGATGGTACGGGCGTTTGTCGAGCGGGGCGGCGGCTGTAGGGCGACGTTTTTTAACCACCGAAGGAGGTTGGAGAATGGCGGGGCGGAGAGGCCGGCGAAAGCGGACGGGTAAACAGGGCGGAGTTAGCCTGCGCACAGCGGCAGAGCATGAGTCAGCGGTTCCCAGGAGACCTGAAAACATTATTCCAAGCTGACTTGCTTTCCCCGTTCCTAGCCTCGATTTCCACGCTACCGAG
>DATGIQ010000012.1:0-3301 GCA_035295665.1 Gemmataceae bacterium
CGACAACATGATCCACGACGGCCGCGTGCCGCCGATGGTCGTGATCTTCATCGCCTCGGGCGGCGGCGACGGCAAGGGCAGCGAGCGCGGCGTCGAATACGACACGCTGTCGGAAACCTACGCCGTCTTCATCGAGACCGAGGTGCTGCCGGTCGTCGAGAAGGAGTACAAGGTGAAGCTCACCAAGGACCCCGACGGCCGCGCGACGATGGGCGGCAGCTCCGGAGGCGCCTGCGCGTTCACGATGGCCTGGTTCCGGCCGGACCTCTACCACCGCGTCCTGAGCTACTCCGGGACCTTCGTCGATCAGCAGTCGCCGATGAACCCCAAGTCGCCGCACGGCGCCTGGGAGTACCACGAGCACCTCATTCCTGAGAGCCGCGCGAAGCCGCTGCGCATATGGATGCACGTGGGCGAGCAAGACCTGCGGTTCAAGGACGACGAATCCACGCTGCACAACTGGGTTATGGCCAACCAGCGCATGGCCACAGTCCTGAAGGCCAAGAAGTATCATTACCAGTTCGTCTTCGCCCAGGCGGCCAGACACGTCGACGGCGGGGTCGTCAACCAGACGCTCCCGGCGGCCCTGGAGTATGTGTGGAAGGGGTATCCCATCCAATCGGCGCAAAGCACTCGGGCAGCCTCGGCGCCGTAAAGGGGTCTTTCCCCTGTTCACGGCAGATTATGGAGAAGCCAGGCGCACAACCAACTTAACCTTTACCGTCGGACGCTAGGGGGTGCCTTTGACAGCCTGCCCCTCGTCTTGAGACGCTTCCATGACCACCCCAACCAAGCGATGGCACGGGGATCTTTGTGCATTACGCGCGGGAAAGGCTGGTTGACACGAGTCCTGGCAACCATAATGCGTCTCCCCGCGGCCGGCGAGCAAGTCCCGATCCTCTTATAAGTGCAGACAGATGGCGAGGAGGAACGCTGGACGCGCGATTTCGGCTCTCTTCGCCTGGTCACCAGGCAGTGGCGACGCCATAGTCTCTTGATTGAAACCGCAGGCCCGTTGCGTCTTGTTTTCCGCCTGTTCGCCGACGCAACGGCGTAAGCGGAAAACAGTGTCCACATTGCGCGGGGTCGGGGCAGGCCGTATAATCGGAGGTCAGGCGGGTCGGGCGGATTTGGAGGGAACGGCGCACCGGGACTGGACATCCTCAGACCAAGGCAGTAGCCGGTCCACGGCTTCGGGGTCTTTGCGGTCGATATTGGGGAGTTGCTCGAACAGATACGTCAGGTAGACGAATGGGTTCAGTCCGTTCTCCTTGGCGGTTTCGACGATACTGTAGATCGTCGCGCTGGAACGCGCTCCCCGTGGGGTGTTGGCAAACAGCCAGTTTTTGCGGCCAATCACGAACGGCTTAATCGCCCGCTCCGCGCGGTTGTTGTCCAACTCCAGCCGACCGTCCTGGAGGAAACCCAACAGTTTGGGCCACTGGTTGCGGCAGTAGCTGACCGCCTCTCCCAGCTTGGACTTGGGCAGGGCGTTGTCGGCCATCGCAGAAAGCCAGATTTCCATCTTCTCCAGCACCGGTCGGCTACGCACGTTGCGGGCGGCAACGCACTCCTCGGGCGAGCGGTCGTGCAGATCGCGCTCAATGGCGAAGAGTTGGTTACAGAAAGCCAGTCCATGGTGGGCGCTGGTCTTGCCCTGTTGGCGCGCCGAAGCCGGCAGGACGGCAATCGCCTCAGCGAACTTGCGCCTCGCATGCGCCCAGCAGCCCACCAGCGTAATGCCAGGCAGCCCTTCATAACCGACATAGCCGTCCACATGCAGGAACCCGGTGAACTCTTTCAAGAAGGCTCTGGGATGCTGTGCGGCGCGGGTTGACTGATACTCGAACAAGACGATGGGCGGACCATCGCGCCCGCTGCGATACAGCCACAGGTACGAGTCCGTTTGGGCGGCGCGTCCGGCTTCTTTGAGAACCTGGAGAGTGGTTTCGTCGCCATGGGCGATGTCGCGCCGTAGCAGATGGGTGTGCAGCCGCGCGTAGAGCGTGGTGAGCCAATCCGCCCCGACCAGCATCCAGTTGGCCATGCTCTGGCGCGACAGAGAGAACCCCAGGCGCGCAAAGCCCTGCTCCTGGCGGTAAAGGGGCGTGGCGTTGACGAACTTCTCGCACATAATGTGGGCCACCGCCGTAGGCGAGGCCAAGCTGTTGGGGAAGGCAGGCGTGGGCATGGAGGCGGTTTTGATGGGTGTCTTTATCGCGTGGTTCTGGCAGTGACGACAGGCGTACTTTTTGCGTAGATGCCGCACCAGCCTCATCGTGGCCGGCACGATCTTGATTTCGTTTCTTACGTCTTCGCCCATTTCATGCAATGCTCCGGCGCACTGGGGGCAAACGCGCTCCTCGGCGGGTAAGTCGTAGACGATCTCCTCGACGGGCAGCCCCTCCAGATTGAGCTGACGCTGCCCAGCGTGTTTGCGGCGGGTATAGGTAATCGTCTCCGTTTCTGGCTCGCTGGCTTCGGGGGTGGCGCAGGCTTCGGCCTCGTTGAACAAGAGCGCCACCTGTGCAGGCGAACTCTGTTCGGTTTTGGGGGCGAACAGACGATGCTTTGCCAGCCCAAGCTGCTCCTTGAGCCACTGGTTCTCCGCTTTGAGTTGCAGAACCTGTTGGGCCAGGCGGGCGTTCTGGTCCTGGATTGGAGGGTCAGTTTTGGCGTTTTTGTCGGGCATAATCTCTGCTGTTATTATACCCGACCGTTGGCTTTGCGCGTATCGCCATCCAGAAGGTTTTTCAGACGGCGATGCGCGCGTTGACAGGACGATGCGCTTTGGGTTGCTCCAGGGGCAGACCGTCGAGCAGCCACTGCAGTTGGCGTCTGGTGATGGCTCTGGCCGCCGGCGCGTTGTCTTTAGGCCAGCGGAAACGGCCTTTCTCCAGGCGGCGGTAGTAGAGCCAGAAGCCGTTGGTGTCCCAGAAAAGGATCTTGGGCGATTATATACATATTAAAGCAGAGGTCTGACCTTTAGCGGTTCAGACCTCTGCCTTCTCTCCTGGGATAATGATTCTATCCGATTGCTCGGTTACTGTTTCTTGTCGGCGCGCTCTCTCTTGCGCTCTTCCTTCTCCGCCGCTAACTGCGCCATGACTTCCTTCTTCGGGGCGCGCAGGATCGAACGCATGGCGTCCTCGAACTTCTGGCCGTCCGTGCGTAAGTCGGGCTTGTCTAAACTCGGTTGCTCGCTCATGGTATAGGTCTCCTCAAGGGACTCTACTCCTATTATAGCACAGGAAACCGGAAGAGGATTAAAGAATTTACCTTGCAGGGGAATGAGAGGAAC
>DATGIQ010000013.1:0-3625 GCA_035295665.1 Gemmataceae bacterium
CTGTTGAGGTACCTCCGACGGGCGCCAGCACGTAGGGCAGCAGCGCTGCGGCGACAGCCTCCCACACCGTCGCTCCAGGCACATCGAGGAGGCGACACGTTTCGTCGGCGGCCTCTCCGAGCCAGCGAACGTGCCGTCTGGTTTCGGGAGCTAACACGACGCTATAGCATCGGCCGACTACCCGACTCAACGAGGATGCGCGAAACCCCCTCTCTTTGGAGAATCGTCCACCGACATCAACCGCCAGGCAGAAGCCTGCCCCCCTTTCGGCTACCTCGGCCCGACGCAACTCAGACCGTGTGTCGCGCCTCCACGATTGAAGCGCGCCAACGGCGTCCCTCGCAAGTGCTTCGACCTCCAGAGGGGCGTCCGGCGCGGCCAAATAGGCTCTGAGAGCCAACTCCGCAATCGCACAAGCCGCCACGGCCGCCGGTTCGTGACCCAGTGCGCGTATGGCTTTCCGCCAAGGTCGGTCGCCCCCCAGCCGCATCGATTGCAACGTACCCATTGGGGGCGACGCTGGCCCAAGCAATCTCCGGGCGGGCTGATGACCCAGATACGCCGCCAGGGCCAGGCGCTCTGGTGAAAGCGCACCGAGTGCGTGCCCTTCCTCCGGGCGATCATCATCGGTGGGACTTACCTCGGCCATAAGAAACTTCCGAAGATGGCAGCCGCCCAACTGGCCAAGAAGTTATTAAGTGGCGGGTTACGGGGGCAGAAGATGACCGAGACCGGGCATAATTTGTCCCCCCGTTTGTAACGGCGTCCACCCCCAGAGCTTTCACGCTTCGCCGGGAAACTTGCCCTTTTTGGCGCTTTACAGAATTTGCGTGGCAAGCTAGACAAAGCCGGTAAGCTTCGCCCCGGCCGTATGTCGAACTGCGAGGCGCTCGCTGAGGCCCCTTGCCGACCCCTAAGAGCTCTCGAACCCTCTGCCACGGCGCGCCAAAGACCCCTGACACCGCCATCCGAGCATTTCGCGATGCTGCAAACGGGCCCCAAGAGCCGAAATGGCACTTCTCCGCGAACGCCTTTCGGACTCTCCAACGCGGCCGGCCACCCCGCTGCAGAATCTCCCCTGCACAGGTTCTCCCCTTTGTCAGGTCCCAGCAGCGTGAGACTCAGTCCACCATCGGCTCCTGGAAGCGAAGTGCTATCTCCAACAGATCGCGAACGCCCGGAGCAAACTGCAACACGCCCTTGCCCTGCTCCACCAGATAACGCCGCAGCCAACGCGCCGGCTGACGCTCCCACGCCGATTCCGCGGCCGCAAACGGCACTTCCTCACCACGAAACAAGATGCGACCCACATACTCTAACTCCTCCTCCAACAGCCGGAGCCTATCTACCCGCACCACCGCATCCAGCAGTAACGTCTCCGCGCCACGCCGCCCCGCCACAAACCAGCGGTCGCCCCGCTCAACGATCGTTCGGTTCCCAAAACGGATCGACCTCAGCCGCGCTTGCTCCGGCACCAACTCCGCCAAGCGACCGCCACCACATTCCTGCACCAACTGCCGCACATCCACGGCGTACGCTTCCAACCCGAGCAGTAACTCACGCACCGCCCCATCCGGTTGCTTGTCCACCCACCGACGCAAGGCCTCCCGCCAGGGAACCGCCCGCCGACGCAGTTGACGTAGCAGGTGCAGCGGATCCCATAAACGCAAGTAGTGATCCCAGGCCCGACGCGTCGACAGTTCCGGACCGGCGACGATCAACAAGCCGTCGGCTTGCCGCGCCTGCCACAGCACGGCCGGCTGCAACTGATCGCACCAGAAGATGACCGGATGGCCCGCCAACGCCTGCCAGGCCTGCTGCGTCCGCGCCCGCGGACCATCGTACCAACTGACCAGCGGCAGGGGCCGCAGGTTGCTAACAAAGTGCCGCAACTGCAAGCGTAACGCCAAGACAACATCGTCAACCGCGAAGACGGCACCGCCCCAGTACAACGCGGCGGACTCGACCGTGGACAGTCCGGCCAGGCCCGCTTCGGCGTACAGCGGTGGCTGACGCTGATACTGATTGCTGCCGCTGCGTGTCAGCAGCCGCAGCGGGCGGAAGACGCGGTCGGCTGCCGCAGCCTGCCGGCCGATAAACTGCCAGGCGCAGAAACGGCCGGGTAGGTCCGCATAGGGCACGGCCAGCACGTCGCTCCAGCCGGGACCCGAAAAGACGCGGCCGCCGCTGGGGTTGAGCTGATAGCGCTGCTTCGCGCCGGCGCCCCCCTGGCCGGTTGAGCCGGGGCAGAAACAAGCCTCGACCGCTTCTTTGGGCAAGACGCCGAGCAACTGACCCGGCCCTTGCTGCCAACGCTCGCGGCCCAGCCGGCTGACCAGATGCAAGCGGTGGAGCAGGGCGTTGATGGCCGGCCTCAGGGTCCGTGGAGGCAGCGCTTGTTGCGCCTGCGTCCACAGGTTGAGGAAGCGTTGGCGGTAGGCAGGATAGTCGCGGACATAGGCGTCGACCGCTTGGGTCGTCACGGCCTGGGCGGGCAGCGGCGCTCCTAAGCGGACGAGTCGGTTCACGGTGGCGGTCAGGCTCATGCCCCAGACAGCGGCGGCCAGTTCGATCAGGTCGCCAGCCTTCTGACAGTCGCGGCAGGCGAACCAGGCTCCGCCGTCGCGTGGATCGGGGTAGACGGTCAGGCGTCCGCCGAGGCACAGGGGGCAGGGGTTGCGTGCGGGCAGGGCTTGTTCGTGCTGGGGCAGGTCCAACAGCGGGGCCAGCAGAGTCCAGTCGAGGTGGACATTGAGACTGGTTCGTGCCGCGGCCGTCATGGGACCTCCTCCTTCGCAAGGAGAATCGGGGCGGTGAGTGGGACCCGCGTCAGAGCGGGTTCCTTGCCGAGGGCGTGCAGGAAAGCGGTGGTAAAGTGATGGCTACGCAAGCGGTTGTCAAGGCCACTCGGTATCGTCAGCGTAGCGTGGGTGCGTCGGGGTGGCTGGTCGAGGGGAGAGAGGACTCTGCGGAGGTCCAAACGAAGCGTTGGCAAGGATATCAACTTGGCGGAGTGAGCACGGGCATGTCCGCATCTGTTGATCGGGGCGCGGGGCGGAACACCGTTGGAGCGTGTCTTCCTTGCGCCGTTGGGCAGCGGCTGGGACGTCCGTGGCGGGGTCGCAGCCGGGTCGTTCGTTATGGGGCGCCGGCGTGAGCTATTAGGCGGCGTGGCGAGCCCAAGAATGCTCGGCTGGCGGTGTCAGGAGTCTTTGGCGCGTCGTTGCAGCGGGTTAGAGAGTCGTTTGGCGTCAGCAAGGGGCCTCAGCGAGCGCCTCTCACTTCGATGTGCATCTGGGGCTGAGCTTACCGGCTTTGTCTGGCTTGCCACGCACATTCTGTAATGCGCCAAAAAGGACAAGTTTTCCGGCGAAGCGTGAAAGCTCATAGGGTGGACGCGGTTACAAACGGGGGGACAAATAGCGGAACACCGTTGGAGCGCAGGTCGGTGATGGGCGTGCCCTTGACCAGCTCCATGACAAAGAAGGGCCGGCCGTCCGGCGTGGCGCCGCCGTCGTGTATCTTGGCGATGTGCGGATGATCCATCGTCGCCAGCGCTTGCCGTTCGGCCTCAAAACGCGCGATCACCTGGCGCGAATCCATGCCGGGCTTGATGATCTTGAGG
>DATGIQ010000014.1:0-8268 GCA_035295665.1 Gemmataceae bacterium
ATCCTTGTCGGCCTCAACCCAGGTGCCTGCCAGTTTCTTCAATTGCTCCAAACCCGGATGGGTGGCCGCGGGGGACTTACCGGGCTCGGTCTTGTCGCCGGCTAACGCACTGCTCCCGAGCGCGATAAGCATCGCTCCACTGACCAAGATCTGACGCATCATCTCGTTCTCCCAAGTGTTGTGGCGAAAAACCATTCATTTTGCCAAAGCGAGCGAGTATACTTCTGTTCTATATCGGCACGGAAGGCGCGGACTCTTCACTACGGCACCCTTCCCAAGCATCCATGGAATGAACGAGTTCAGTGTGAACCGTCAGGCAGGGAGACGAGGGCCCACCGGATAGGTTCGGGCATCAGCAAGGTTCCGGTTGAGCCAGGCTATACCCGTTGTCGCATTCATCAGGATGAACCCAGTGAAGTATCACGAGTACAGGCCGCATGCGATCCTGCAAGATACTGTCAAATGCTTTTGGACCCACGAAGGTTTGAGGCAGCGTGGGCAATCCTCCAGGAATTTCTGATCCCGAAGGCACTCATGCGATCGTATGATGTCCAGCTCGTTCAAAGCGCTGCCAAGTTGCTGTATCACACGAAAGGCCAGTGTCGGATTGAAGCGCTCGCCGATTATTGCCATGCATCGGTACGGCAGCTCCAGAGGCGGTTCCAGCGCGCGGTCGGCGTGACTCCGAAGCTCTTTGCCCGCACACTCCGGTTCGAGCGAGCCCAGAGACGCCTCAGGTTCGACCCAGAGACCGACCTGACCGGACTGGCCTACCAGTGTGGCTATTTCGACCAGGCCCACCTCATCAAGGAGTTCCGGGCATTCACCGGCAAGACCCCGTCCGAATACTCCCACCAAGTGCGAGATCTACAGGAAGTCCTGAAAAACAAAAATGTCGTGTTCTTACAATCGTAGGCTCCCACAAGTGTGTAAGAATATCGTGGGTTGGCCGAGGTGGACACACCAACCGGCACCGATCTTCCACTGGCTTCGTACTCATATGGGATGAGTCTGCGGCATCCGCCAGAAGAGGGGCCTGTGCCTTGTTCCACTGAACCGGGAGATGGGATCGTGAAGCGGATATCCTTGCTGAACGTGCTTGTCAAGAATCAGAACTCGGCCATCGAGTTCTACACCCGCAAGCTGGGTTTCACCGTGGTTGAAGATGTACCGCTCGGACCACAGCGGTGGGTGACGCTTCGCTTGCCGGATGATCCGGTACTGTCCGTTGCCCTGAACCTGGCCGAGTCGGAGGGAGACCTGGCACTGGTCGGCAAACAGGCGGGATCACAGCCACTCTTTAGTATGGTGACGGATGACTGCTTGAAGGAGTACCGTCGAATGAAGGATGCCGGCGTCAAGTTTCATGGTGAGCCGCAGGTGCAGCCATACGGCACAGGCGTGCTGCTTGAGGATCTGTATGGCAACAAGATTTATTTGAACCAGGAGCCGACATGAGGTAAGCGGCAACCGAGTTTGGCTCTTTCGATCAGGGACGGTCGAATCAACAGACAACGAACAGGGACTCATCCATGCGAACGATCAGTGACGACGGCACTTTTGACGATTTAGTGGCGAACGCTGGGACTCATACTCGCGAACTGGCCTATCAGCTTCGTGCCCTGGTCACTGCCGTCATGCCCGATGTCGTGGAAGTGCCGTGGCCGAGAATGCGGCTGGCGAGCTATGGCGTTGGCCCGAGGAAGAAGTCCGAGCATTTTTGCTATATCTCTGTCCAGAAGGAGGATGTCAACCTCGGTTTCTACTACGGGGCGGAGTTGCCCGACCCCGAGGCCTTGCTCCAGGGGACAGGGAAGCTCCTTCGCCATGTCAAGATTCGGGAACCCCAGGCGATTCGCAGTCGAGCCCTGCGACAACTTGTAAAAGTGGCCAGCAAGCACCGCATGCCGGCCCAGGCGCGTGAGTGACTTTGTCAGGCTGGTTCACAGGCCGAACAAATCATCGCCGAGCCGAAGCCGGACGGTGCCCCGTGCGATAATAGAATTCCGGCCGCCGATGTGGCATCCGACTGGTCAGCTTGCGGAAGCGTGTGCGGGAGAGAGACCAAATGATACAGGCGGCCAGGGCCCAAAAGAACAGCCCAAATCCCGCAAGGATCGTGTGAACTTCCCAAGTATCGCTATGGCCCACTTCGCTGCCGGCGGTCAGCCCATAGAGGACGGCCGGCGGCGTGATGCATGCCTGGAGCTCCATGAGGTCATTCAATTGCCACAGTGAGCAAAACGGCAACAAGATCAACCAGATCACCCAGTGGCCAACGCTCACGCCGAAGGTGACGGCCAGGGTGTACAGAATCGCCCGGAGCGTTGTGCTACAGGAAATCGAAAACCATATCCCCACCCCGGCCAGGCACGAGGCATAAACCAACCAGGCCACAAACGTGAGCATCAAGGCGGCGGGGTGAAGGCTGGCGGTGATAAGGCCAATACCCCAAATCAGCCCTAGCCAATACCAGGCCCGACGCACGCCGAGCAGACTGCCGAGCCATTTGGCGAAGAGAATATCATGGCTCTGCAACGGACTGGTGAGCAGGCCATCCAGCGTCTCGCGATCGCGCTCCCCGCTGATGCTGCACGACCCGCGCACGGCCACACCGACCAGCATCAACGAAGCCACGGTCGTTCCCATGATCCGTACCCAGGGATCGAAGAAGTGCCCCAGCCGATTCCAGCGATCCCCGAGCGGTACCCGGGGAGTGAGCAGCTCCTGGAGCAGGATCCAGCGGTTCAGCCCGTTCGAATAGCCGCGGTACGGCCGCCGTCCCAGAAGCTCATCGAAAAACCGCGCGTCCGTACCGGCAAAAAGGTAAAAGCTGAGCAAGAACAGTGCGACGAAAATCAACCACCCAATCCAGTGGAGGCGGAGTCCCGGCTCAATGAAGAGTTCCTTCCAGATCATGGGAAGTCGGCCGACGCGGGGATGGATCGAAAAGCCTGGATGTGCGGAATTCCGAGGCAGCGCAGCCGCGGTCTGCTCGAGCGCGAGCACCCGCAGCCGAGCCACCGCCCAGGCCGAGCAAACGAGCGCCAAGGGAACATGGAAGAAGGCATACTGCCGAACGAGTCCGGGGACGATGTTGGTGAGGTCCCTTCCCCCGGCAACGCCGGCTTGCAAGCTGTCCAGCAGGGCGAACACATTGCCTGCGTTGAAGGCGACCGCCACCGGGCCGGTCAACGGAGGCGTCTGACTGGCCCACGCAGCCACACTGAGGTACCCAAGCAAGAAGAGGTAGCTGATCACGATCGCGGTCCGCTGCTTCCTGGCGTATACCGAGGCCAGGATGCTTACGGAGGCCAGGCTGATCATGCTCAGCCCGGTGACGGTAAAGCCAGCCAGGACCAGGTTTGGATCCACACCACCCATCAGCTGAAGGAAGCCAAGGATCGGCAGTCCCGTCAAGACCAGTAGCATCAAGCTCCCGATCCGGGAAACCAGCTTGCTGAGGACGATTTCCCGGCTGTGGAGATCCGTCGCCAGGAGGAATTCCATCGTCTTCCGCTCTTTTTCCTCAGCGATCGCCCCTGCCGCATAGGCCGGCGTGAAGAAGATCAAGGCCAGGAACTGGACCTTCATGAACGTGTAAAAAAAGGACGCCGCCAGCGCCGCCGCTTCGGATTGCCGCACGGTTGGGTTCGGCCCATTGGCCATCGCATTCCAGCGCCGCGGCATGGAATTCACAAACGAGGTATAAGTCCAGTACAGGACCAACAAGAACGCGGTGGCGTACAGGCAACGCAAGACAATGTAACGGCTACGGCGGCCGGTACGGATTGCATCATAGAAGAGCACAGGGCCAAAGAGCCGGAGCCAGCCTCGGCGCGACAAGACCGCGAGAGTCAAAATGAGGACAGCCCAGAGTGCTCCTTGTTGGAAGAACGTGAGCTTGGACTGGTACCACCACACGACCGCCATCGCGGCGAGCACGGCAGAGCCAAGAGCCAGCTCCGCCCACAATCGTTTGCGGCTCCACAAGACATGCTTGGGCATCGGCACAGCAGCGTTGGCAGGGACCGGGGGCATAACTTGGAATCCGATGTCGTGACCGAACAATCCGAATTTCCAGTCTACCGGTTCGCTCGACCGGGAGCAATGGGCACGCATTGCTGCTCTTGATGGAGTGCCATTGCAAACCAGGGAGCGATTCAAATTGGCGGCCTCGTGCCGCCTTCGCAAGGCGTTGACCTTGCTCCGGAAAGCACGCTCGGGCTGAACACGGTTTGCTGTTTCCTTCCAGCATGGCTCGGCTCGCATAACCTACAATTGGGTGACGCTAAATTCAGTGTTCGAGCCGTCGAGTGGGAGGGGGCGCGCCAACGATGGAAGCACATCGGCAATTCTCGGAGACCTATCGTTCGCTGGTGGAACGGTTTGTGCGGCCGCTGCGGCCAGAGGATGGCGTTTCAGAACCCGTCCTCCGCGCGGGAGAGCGGCGGCTGGGATTTCGTTTGCCCTTGATTCTCCGCGCGTTTTATCTGTTGGCCGGCAATCTGAAGCGAATCAACCGCGTCCAAGAACGGCTCCTGCCGCCCGAGAATCCAAATCGTATTCCACGAACGTTCACCGAATTGACCGTCGTGGGCGGCGGTTTGGCCGTGTATATCGAGAATCAGGGGGGGTGCGTATGGGGAATCGAGTGTTCCTCGCTGGATGATCGGGATCCTCCAGTCGCGATTGCCTTGGATATCGATCAGCCCATTTGGGAACCGTTTCACGATCGGCTTTCGGGATTCCTGGTTGCTATGTTCTACCATCAGGCAGCGCATTGCGGGCTGCGCTGGGGTGCGGTGGCCAAGGCAAACGCTTCTCTGGTGGAACAGGTCCGACGGAATTGGCCCGTGGAAGCACGCTTTGGCAACGCCTACATTCCTTCTGATCGAGAAGCGGAAGAGGCAACTCCCGAGTTCTTCGGAAGCGGCGGCCAACTCCTCTCCTTCCGAAACGAAAACCTGTGGGTTAGTACCAAGACGCAAGAGGACCGCGAAGCAGTGCGGCGACAATTAGGCATCTCATGGGACTCTCGATTTCCCGAAGACTTCCCTCCCACGAACTCGACATTGGTCGATGGGTGGGAGGACTGATTCTCCGCTTAGCCCGCTCAGTGCCGCTTCACCATGCGATACAAATCGTAGATCTCTGCCACTGTGGTCGCCTGCTCCGGCGCCTTATCCGGCCGCCAACGCAGGAACCGGGGAAAACGCAGCGCCAACCCGCCCTTCTTTACCTTGTCTTTCGCCACGGCATGCACCGGGCTGATCGTGAGCTGGGCGCCGGTGACCTCCATGACGAGGGCCGGGTCGAACCAAATATCGGCGTGCATGCCGGTGATCACGAGCGGATGCCGTTCCGGGCGTTCATAGGAGCGGAGCTTTTTGGGAAGTTGCTTCAGTTGCTCCTGGGTGAACCCCGACCCAACTTTGGTAAAAGAAGCATACCGGTTCGCCTCCGGATCAAAGGCGGCCACCAGCAGCGAGCCATAGGTGCCTGCCCGCGCTCCCTTGCCATACAGTCCGCCGATCACGACCCCATCGAATGTATCCGCCAGCCCTTCTTGGTACTCCTTCTTGTACTTGATCCAATGTCGGCCGCGGGTGCCCGCCTCGTAGATGCTCTGTGCATCCTTGATCACCACTCCCTCGGCCCCCCAGGCGACGGCCTCGGCAAAAAAGCTCTCGATCTCCTCGGGGTCTTGCGTTTGGGCATATTTGGCCAGGACAACCGGATCCCGTGCTTCCGCATCCTGTCCGGATCGGGCCACCGCACCGGCCAGCGATTTTTTTCGCTCGTGCAGCGGCTTCTTCAGGAACGATTTCCCCTTCAGGTAAAGCAGGTCAAAGAGGAAATACCGAACCGGGATTTTCCGCACATACTCCTCGACCTCGTGCTTGCGGCGGCGGCGCATGAGCGTTTGGAAGTCGAGCAACCGACCCGTTTGGGGATCCACCGCCACTACTTCTCCCTCAACGATTGCTGCTTTGCCGTGGAGGGCAGAACGGATCGCCGCCACGACATCGGGGAATTGGTGCGTGATATTCTCCAGGCGGCGCGAGAAAAGGACGACACCGCCGCGCTTCCAGACATGCGCCTGGGCCCGCTCCCCGTCGTACTTGTATTCGACATGCACCAAGCCGGGAATCTGCTTGGGCACCGCGGCCACGTCGCGGATTCGCTGGGCCAGCATCATGCGCACCGGCTTGCCAAGCTCCGGCTGCACAGTCTGAAGGGCCGCGACGCCCTTCCGAACGGCAAGCTCGGCTACCTCACCCAGGTCGGACAGGACGTTGTAAGCATATTCCAGGGTGGACTTGTGCTCCCGGCTGCCGGTCAGGGCTTTGGACAGCCCGGATAGGAACGTCATCTCCGCGACCCCAAGCCGCAGCCGGCCGAGCACGATCCGGACGACATACTTCGCTTCCCGGCGGGAACACTTATGCAGCAGGCCCACGAGCAGGCGGACCTTGGCCTCCTGGGCACCGGAACCGCTGACGCGGGCGATCTCTTCGAGCTGACGGAATACCTCGGCCAGCGACGGCCCGCGTTTTCGATCGTTGCCGGCCAGCGCGGCGGCATCGCCCAGGTCTCCGGTCTTGCGGAAGGACTGTTTGATCTTGGCAATGGGCACCCCGGTAGACTGGGTCAGGGCTCGGATAACCAGCTTGTCCGCGATGCCGAGCTCGACGGGGAGGAACTCCGGAGCCACCCGGCCGCGCAGGAGGTAAGCTGCCATCCGGGCTTCTTCGGGTGACAGACGGGTGAAGAAGCCGGCCAGGATATCGATCATTTTCAGGCTGGAAGACGTGGCTTCCAGCTTGGCAAATGTCTCAGCCAGGGCTGCGAAAGGTGTACGGGCCACCTCAATGAACCTCCGGTTGCTCCGTTAGTCTTTCCTACAAAAACCGTACCGCTGGCGTGCAAAGCTACGTTTTCGGTGCCTCTGCGCGAAACATTTTTCCCCTCGTTCCGCTCGTTCCCAAATTCCGTTTGGGAACGAGCGGAACGAGGGGCGATGAAGAGCACGCAGAGCCGGGGAAAGAGGGGCCCATCGAGCAACGTCGCGTCAAAACTGGTTCTCGGCCGCGCGCGCCCGCTCGGTGATGATTTGCAGGAGGAGTGGATGGCGGCCGAGTGGTTCCGCCAAGCGAAAGGCGATCCCGGGATGCTGTGCAGCCATTGTTCGGCATGCCTGGGTAAGGTCCCGGGTCACGTGCACCCCGGCCGACAGGAAATAGGGAAGCAGGATGACGCGCTCTGCCCCCCGTTCCACGCACCGTTTACCCCCTTCGGCAATGTCGGGCTGGGCCAACTCGAGGAACGAGGCCTCCACGATGGCATAGCGTTTTTGCTTCCGCAGATGCTCGACCATCTCGTACAAGTCGGCATTGGCGTTCTCTTCCCGGCTGCCATGTGCAATCAACAGCAGTGCGGTTTTACGGGAAGCGGCTTCGAGGAGCTCGTCATCCGGCGAAGAATGCATCGCTCTCCACAGATTGGGCACGGTTGGGCGGAACAAGGCCGTATTGTATGGGAAAGCGTGGGCTGCTGCGATATGCTGAGAGC
Organism: Gemmataceae bacterium; assembly: GCA_035295665.1. Lineage (GTDB taxonomy): Bacteria > Planctomycetota > Planctomycetia > Gemmatales > Gemmataceae > DATGIQ01. The sequence continues at coordinate 7,576 of DATGIQ010000014.1, forward strand.
AGGCATGGTCGTGGGGGAACCACGATCGCCACCCCAACGGAAACGGTGCGCGGGGACACTTCGGGCATGATCGGTTCAAAGCTAGGCAAATGGATCCTGGATAAGGAGCTGGGCCACGGCGGGATGGGGCGCGTGTACCTGGCCCACGAGGACAGCACCGGCCAGCTGGCAGCCGTGAAACTCCTGGCTGCCGAGCTGGCTCAGGAGAGCGGATTCCTGCAGCGGTTTCAGCGCGAAATTGAAGTGCTTGGCCAGCTCGATCATCCCAACATCGTCCGTCTTTACGAATCCGGGACGCAGAACGGGCATTATTTCTTTGCGATGGAATACGTGGATGGAGAAAGCTTTGAGCAGCTCCTGCATCGACAAGGCCGCGTGCCCTGGCAGGAGGTGCTGGACGCCGCTTTGCAGATTTGTCCCGCCCTCAAGCAGGCCCACGACCGGGGCATTATCCATCGCGATTTGAAGCCGCCCAACCTGCTGCGAACCCCCGCGGGGGTGGTCAAGCTCACGGACTTCGGTATCGCCCGGGTTTTTGCGGGTCGACAGCTGACGATGACCGGGGGTGTTGTGGGGACCGCGGAGTATTTGTCGCCGGAGCAAGCGGCTGGCAAGCTTGCGACCAAGCGGAGCGACTTGTACTGCCTGGGCGTGGTGTTGTACACCCTCCTCACCGGTCGAACCCCCTTCGAG
>DATGIQ010000015.1:0-16535 GCA_035295665.1 Gemmataceae bacterium
GCCATCGAGTTCAACCGCCGTGATTTTCCGGCCTTGGAGTTCGTGCAATTGGAACAGGACCATGTTCCCTTGCCGGACCAGTCCTTTGATGCGATTTGGTGTTCGGAAGTGATCGAGCATGTTTACGATGTCCATGCCATATTCGCCGAATTTGCTCGCTTGCTCCGTGTCGGGGGGCGGCTGATTCTCACCACGCCCTATCACGGGTGGCTGAAGAATCTCCTCGTCATCACGTTTGGATTTGACCGCCATTTTGACGTGGAATGGCCGCACATTCGGTTCTGGACGAAACGCAGTTTGACGAAGATCGCGGGAGCTCATGGCCTGAAACCTGTAACCTGGGATTCTGTAGGACGCATTCCGTGCTTGGCGAAGTCTTTCTTCGTAGTGTTCGAGCGGCGCGCGGATTGACCGAAGAGCCGGCTGTGGCCGTGTCTCGTTCCACCAAAGCGGCCGCCGTCCGACCCGGCGAACTGGGCAACCGCATCCCCGTTCTCGATGGCATCCGGGGAGTGGCGATCCTGCTTGTCATGGTCCATCACATGACCATCATGGAAGGACGGTGCGCCCTCGACCGGTTCGTGGCTGGACTGGGCGAGGCGGGTTGGATCGGGGTAGATCTATTCTTTGTCCTCTCCGGCTTTCTGATCACGGGGATCCTCTATGATTCGAAGGGGTCGACCGCGTACTTTCGCAACTTTTATGCCCGGCGAACCCTTCGAATCTTTCCCTTATACTACGGCGTGCTGATTTTCTCGCTGCTGATTCTCCCGCAGTTCTCCCATCCCAAAGCGCAAAACTTTGGACGGATCGCTGGGGACGAACTCTGGTACTGGCTGTATTTATCCAACTACGCCATCGGTTTTCGCCATGCCTTCCGGCATGGCATTCTGGATGTGTCGTGGTCGCTGGCCATTGAGGAACAGTTCTACCTCATTTGGCCGGCGATTGTCCTCTGGTTCGACCGGCGCAAGTTGATGGGCGTCTGCGTGGGCATGGTGGTTGCATCATTTGCCCTTCGGCTCCTGCTGCTGTCGATGGACGTGCATCCCATCACGATTCGTGTGATCACTCCGACGCGCATGGATGGCTTGGCAATGGGAGCGTGGATTGCCCTGGCCGCCCGCGGCAGAGAAGGATTGAGTCCGTGGGTGCCGGGGGCCCGGATCGTGGCGCTGCTGGCGGGGCTCAGTGTGTGCGGCATTTTTGCGGTGACGAAGCTCGACAATATGAGCAGTCTGGTGCAAGGAGCAGGTTATCTTGCGGTGGCATGTTTCTTCGCGTCTGTACTGCTCCTGGTGCTCGGGTTGCCGCCGCAGCGTGCCGTAGCCAGAATTCTTCGCCATCCCGTGTTGACCATGTTTGGACGTTACAGTTACGCTCTGTACCTGTTCCATCTTCCCGTTCGAGCAGTAATCCGCGACACCGTTTATCGGCCGGAGCAATTCTTTACCATCGGTTCCTCGCAACTCCCCGGCCAATTATGCTTTTACGGAATCGCAACGGCGGCGAGCTTGGTTCTCGCTCTCTTGAGCTGGAATCTCTACGAAAAACATTTTCTCAAGCTCAAGGAGCGATTTCCGGTGGCGACGGCAAAGCGTTCCGGTTAGGGACGGTTTCCGCACCGCTCCGGACTTCATAGCATGTGTGGAATTGGCCACTGCCAACGCATGCGAAAAACTATGGAGCCATCCCCAAAACCGGTGTCCGAACCGCCTCCCCTTAGCGATCCGTCAAAGGCAGGGACGGCCTTGCCCGAGAGTACCAACGCGGGGCTGGGGCAGTCCAGGAAAAGCAGCAGGACTAAGCGGCGCTTCTGGCTCCGTGCGCTGTTGGTCACCTTGGTGCTCGGGATATGTCTGTATTGGTTCCGTGCGCCCATTCTGCGAAGCATCGCCGCTTATCTTGTTGTCGAGGAAATGCCGCCGACGGCCGACTATGTACTCATTTTGCCCGATGCGGACCGCCGCTACGACTGGGCCGCGCGACTTTACGATGCCGGAACTGCCCGGGGCGTTTTGTTAGTTGAACGCTACCCACTGCGCCTGGAACGGTTAGGGTACTGCATGACGTTTGAAATGTACAGCCAGCGTGAGTTGGCTGCACGCGGGGTGCCGGCAACCGCCATCACGGTGATCCCGGGACAGAGGCGAACCGATTGGGACCGCGCCCGTGGTTTGCGCGATTGGCTCGAGCAGCACCCCACGGTTCAAATTCTTGCCCTCTGCGATCGGTACGGGGGACGAAAGCTCCGTTATGTGCTTGATAGCGTGCTCGGAGCGGAGGTTGCACGGCGCATCCGACTGATGAGTCTTCCCGAACGTGACTATGACGAGAGCAACTGGTGGCAGCAGCGAATCGCCGTCGTGCATATCTTTGATGCTTACGTCAACCTGGCCTACACACGGCTGCTTGGTGAAGAAACTGAGGAGTGGCGCGAATGGGATCCCGACCAGTTCAAGAAGTCCCTGCGCTAGAGCCAGCCGGTGGGACTGGGCCGGCAACCGTGCCGCCGGTGCGGCGACGCCGCCGACGACTCCTGCTGCTGATGCTCATCTTCTCGTTCCTTGTGCTCTATGCGAGCCGAAACTGGATCCTCGTATCGGTTGCACGATGGTTGGATGTATCGGAGCCGCCTCAGGGGACCGATTATGTCATGATCCTGGGCGGCGACATGCAGATTCGCCCATTTGCGGCGGCGGCGCTCATGAATGCGGGACTGGCCCAGAAAGCACTCGTGGCCCGGATCAAAGCTTACGGTGAGGCTCTCGATGGAACTGTTGCCCCGGAACAGGAGCTAATCCGCTCCGTGCTGGTGCACGAAGGCTTGGCCCCAAATGCGCTCGTTCCGCTCGACAAGGAGTGCGCCAGTACGTTTGATGAGGCAACGGCCCTGGCGGAGTTCCTGCAAGCCAGACCGGAGAGCTCGGTAACGATTGTAACGTCGGCCTATCACACCCGGCGAACCCGATTGGTATTTCGTAAAGTGCTGGGAAGCCGCAGTGATCATCTCCACTTTGTCGGAGTACCCTCGGACGGGTTCACCGAAGCCAACTGGTGGCACTTCCAGGCCGGACTGAGACTTTACTTGGACGAGTATTTGAAGCTCGCCTTCTACCTTGTGCGCTACTAAATCTTAGCCCCCTGTTGTTTAGCCGGCGTTCCCGAACGCCGCTGAGGAGTCTATGAAACCCACTTACATTTTGGGCCTGAACAGTTTCCATGCCGACTCGAGTGCCGTGCTCCTCAAAGACGGTGAACTGATTGGTGCCGTGGCGGAGGAGCGGCTGAACCGCGTCAAGCATTTTGCTGGATTTCCCGCACTGGCCATCCGTGAAGTCCTCGATTTGGCCGGCATCGGCATCGCCGACGTGGACCATATCGGCATCAACAAGGATAGCAAGGCCAACTTGATGGCCAAGCTCGGTTTTGCGCTGACCAATCTGGGACGCATCACGAAGATGGCTCGGCAACGGCTCGAATATCGGGCCAAGGTGCGCAACACGCCCAATCTCCTGTGTGAGGCCCTTGGGATCCGCCCCACCCAGCTCCGAGCCCAGATCCACAACATCGAGCATCACCTGTGCCATGCCGCCAGCTGCTTCCTGGTGTCCGATTTCGATCGGGCCGCCATTTTCAGCGTGGATGGGTTTGGCGATTTTGCTTCGACCTTGACCGCGGTAGGGCAAGGAACCCAGATCGAAGTGCTGGACCGAACGCTGTTCCCTCATTCGCTCGGCATCCTGTACACGATGGTCTGCCAATTTATCGGCTACGACAAATATGGCGATGAGGGGAAGGTAATGGGCTTGGCGCCCTACGGCGAGCCATCCTACGACGACTTCTTCGATCGCCTCGTTCGCCTGAAGCCGAATGGCCGCTTTGAGCTGGACCTCGATTATTTCCTACACCATCGCGAAGGGGTCGATTACTCTTTCGACGAACAGGGCTATCCGAGCGTGGCTCCGCTCTTTTCGGAAGCGATGGTCCAGGAATTTGGCCGGCCCCGCCAACACGGCGAGGAGCTGACGCAGCGCGACAAGGATCTGGCCGCGTCGCTGCAAAAGTGCCTGGAGAAAGCGTATTTCCACATTCTCAATCACCTCTACGAGCAGACGCACTGCGAGGCGCTCTGCTTGGCGGGTGGCGTTGCCTTGAACTCGGTGGCCAATGGGCAGATCTTCGAGCGCACGCCCTTCCGACAGATTTACACGCAGCCGGCCGCCGGGGATGACGGAACGGCGATCGGCGTGGCGTATTATGTGCACAACTGCGTTCTCGGTCAGCCACGGCCCCGCCTTATGGACCACGCCTATACCGGCCGAGAGTATGGCGACGAGCAAATCCAACCAATCTTGGACCAAGCCGACGGAATTATCGCCGAGCGCGTCGCCGAGCCGGAACTCTACCAGCGCACGGCCGCGGCCATCGCCGCCGGCGAAATCGTCGGCTGGTTCCAGGGGAAAATGGAATGGGGCCCACGGGCCCTGGGAAATCGGTCCATCGTTGCCCACCCGGGGTTGCCCCACATGAAGGATCTGCTCAATTCGCGGATTAAACACCGCGAGTGGTTCCGGCCGTTCGCCCCGTCGATCCTGGAGGAGCGGACCGGCGAGTTTTTTGAGCACGATTATCCCTCGCCGTTCATGATGTTGGTGTACAAGACCCGGCCCTCTGTGCGCGAGTCCATTTGTGCCATCAATCACGTCGATGATACCGGTCGCTTGCAGACCGTCTCGCAATCCCAGAACCCGCGCTATTACGCGCTCATCAAAGCATTTGAACAACAGACGGGCTTGCCCGTCGTCTTGAACACATCCTTTAACGAGAATGAACCGATCGTGTGCACGCCGCAAGATGCCCTGGCTTGTTTCCTCCGGACGCGGATGGATTTGTTGGTGATGGGCAACTGGATGGTGCGGCGCCGGAATGTCGAATGACCGCTCCAGAACCGCAAACTGTTTTATTACTCGGCCTCAGCCAATCTCTCAAATGCAGGAGCCAACATGAAGGATAACTTGATCTTGGTTGCAGGGGGCGGCGGGTTTATCGGTGGCCATCTGGTTGCCGACCTGATCCGCCAGGGTTACACGAAGATCCGGGCCGTCGATCAGAAGCCACTGAATGAATGGTGGCAGCGCTTCGACGGCGTCGACAATCGGCAACTCGATCTCCGCCTGCGGGAAAACTGTGAGGCGGCCACGCGGGGAGCCGCCGTGGTGTATAACCTTGCTGCCGATATGGGAGGCATGGGGTTTATCGAGAATAACCGGGCCTTGTGCATGCTCTCGGTGCTGATCAACACGCACTTGATCCTGGCGGCACAGGCGCACGGTGTACAGCGGTATTTCTATGCCTCATCGGCCTGTGTCTACGCCGCCGACAAGCAGAAATCGGAGGCGGTAATCCCCCTCAAGGAAGAGGACGCTTACCCAGCCATGCCGGAAGACGGCTACGGCTGGGAGAAGCTCTTCAGCGAGCGAATGTGCCGGCACTTCCGCGAAGACTTTGGGCTGGCCACGCGCGTGGCCCGCTACCACAACGTCTACGGGCCACACGGCACCTGGGACGGCGGCCGGGAAAAGGCACCGGCGGCGATTTGCCGCAAGGTCATCCAGGCAAAAGTCTCCGGCCGCCACGAAATCGAGATTTGGGGCGACGGACGCCAAACCCGAAGCTTCATGTTTATCGACGACTGTGTCTACGGCACGCAGGCGATTCTGCACAGCACCATCACCGAGCCCATCAATTTGGGAAGCGACGAAGTGGTGACCATCAACGGCTTGGTGGACATTGTGGAAGACATTGCCGGACTCAAGCTGAAGCGGAGCTACAACCTGACCGCTCCCAAAGGGGTCAATGGCCGCAATAGCGACAACACTCGCATCCAGAAGCTGCTGGGGTGGGCACCGAGCATCACGCTGCGGCAGGGTCTGGAAAAAACGTACGCCTGGATTTACGACCAATACGTCGGCCGGCATCCGACGCTACGATTCGATGCCGCGCAGCCGTGCCCGCCGCTACCCGTGGCGGGAGAGCGGATGCTGCGCGCAAAGTTGTAACGGGGTCACGTCTTTTTGTGGAAGAAGGGGATAGGCGTGGTAGGACCCGTTCCTCCGAAAGTCACCGCGCTGTACCATTATTTTCATCCCGATGATGTGGTCAGCGCCCGGCACTTCAGCCAGTTTTGCGAAGAGCTGGCAGCTCGCGGATGGCAAGTCGAAGCGCTGCCTTCTACCGTCGGCTGCCGCGACGAGAGCATTGTATACCCACGCACCGAGGAATGGAACGGGATCTCGATCCGGCGGGTGTGGCGTCCTCGGTTTCGCCAAGCATCGACCTTGGGCCGGGTGCTGAATGCAGCCTGGATGATCGTTGCCTGGAGCACCGGCATTGTGACCCGTCGCAATGGCACGATGCCCCACGTACTGGTGATCGGCACCGATCCCGTGCTCAGCGTGCTGGTCTCCTGGGCGGTCAAACGGTTCCGTCCTGCCGTCCGGGTTGTGCATTGGTGTTATGACCTCTATCCGGAGGCGGCCACGGCCGAAGGCATCCTCCGGGAGAATTCGCTTCCGGTCATCATGCTCCAGCGGGCGCTTCGCCGTGCGTACCACTGCTGCGACCTCGTTGCCGATCTGGGCAGCTGTATGCGTGAGCGCTTGGAAGTGTACGGGCATCCGTGCCGCAAGGTCACGTTGGTGCCGTGGGCCTTGGCCGAGCCACCCGAAGTGCTGCCCCCGGAGCCCACAACGCGCGAACAACTTTTCGGCCGGGCGGCCATTGGCTTGCTTTACTCGGGGAATTTTGGCCGTGCCCACTCGTACGAGGAGTTGCTGGAGCTGGCGCGGCTGCTACGCGGCCAGAGCATCCACTTCTGCTTCGGCGTGCGTGGCAATCGGGTGGATGAGCTGCGTGCCGCCGTGCAGCCGGACGATGGCAATGTGAGTTTCGCCGGCTTCGCTCCGGAATCGGAGTTGGCGAAACGTCTGAGCGCGGCTGATATCCACCTGGTCAGCTTGCGGCCGAACTGGACCGGTGTCGTGGTACCATCGAAGTTCTTTGGCTCGCTGGCCGCCGGCCGGCCGGTGATCTTCGCTGGCTCACGAGAGGCGGCCTTGGCCCGCTGGATCGAAGCCTACGGCGTTGGCTGGGTATTGGACCGAACCTCGGTGGAGAAAGTGGCCAGCGATCTGAATCGCCTGGTGGGCTGCCCGGAGGAATTGCACCGCCTTCAGCGCCGCTGCCACGAGGTATATCACGCTCATTTTTCCCGGCGCCAGATCATGGATCGCTGGGACCACGAACTGCGGGCTTTGCTTGGCGCCCAGCCAAGGGCGGTCCCGGACGGCCGGGAAACCAATTCACGGCCAGGCAGGGATTGACACCACGATCACTCAGCCAGACTATGGGAAACACTCTGTTCACGCGGCCGACTCCACCAGAGGGAGTCCGCCGGGCCACCAGCCACGTGTTGCGACGCGGCATGGCAGCGGGGCTGCTCGTGATGGTTTGTCTGTCCCCCTGGGCATTCGGATCGGCAGGACCGGAGTTCCAGTTTGTCCTCTTTGCCGGGGTCGCGCTGCTCCTCGTGGCCCGGGGGCGCGCGCATGCTCCTCGAAGGGAAAGTCTCATGGCATCCGTGCCCGGTGGCATGTCGTCTGGCCGCCTTGGCCGTGTACGCGCTGTGGCAGCTGATCCCGATGTCGCCTCACTTGCTCCACCAGCTAGCACCCGCGACGGCTGAGATGTATGAGCAGCTCCTTCCGGCACACCCCGAAATCTTGCCGTTCGGGGAAACACGCGCGAATCCGCCATATCCCGCCGGCTCGTGCCTCAGCTTTTATCCTGGGCTCACGCGCTATCACCTCTTCCAACTCCTAGCTGTCTTCTTGCTGTTTGCCATCGCTCGCAACAACCTCGCCTCTCATGGCAGCCTGCGCCGTCTCAGCATTGCTACGCTCGTGAATGGGAGCCTGCTGTCGCTGTTCGCGCTAGTCCAATTCTTCGCGTCGTCCGCGCATACCGTGTACTGGAGTTGGCAGGCCCCCGGCACGGTCTTCGGTCCATTCGTTTACCGCAATCACTTTCCGTTCTATACGAATCTCTGTATCGGCTTGTCGCTGGGGCTTCTTCTGGAGTGCCCCTCCCTTATTGCGGAACGGAACGCCAGCGGCCGCCGTGACCAGACGGCCACGACGCTTCTCCACGACCCGGCCGCCCTGTGGATCATCGGTGGTCTGGCGATCATGGTCTGAAGCGTCGTTTCTATTCGGTCTCGTGCTCACCTACGAAGGTTGGCGATTGTTTGAGGTTCAAGAACCCTGCCGCGGCGCTGGACGAAGCAGCTTGGCGGCAGCGAGCCTGGCTCCCGAGTCCCCTCGGCTTCAGCTCGACCTCGGTCTCGCGCATTGCGAACGGTTCCGCAAGGAGAGGCACAAGCTCAGGCTGCGCGATCGGTTTGCCGATGCCGCCCAGGCCGTTTGCGATTGTGCTGCTTTGCAAGATCAGCTGACGAAAGCGGTCGAAGGGGAGCCATTGCGAACGCACCTGGTTCCTGCGCTCCGCCATTTCTTGCTGGCGCGATCTCTGTCCTCTCCTTCCCGAACCTCAACGCTGTATTGCCGACAACTCGGAGGAACTACAACAGGGGGATGCCCGCATCTTCTATTTGGAGCGAGTCCGCCTGCTTGTGCCTTACGATCCCGCGATCTGGTACCTGTGTGGCGATGAGCTGCTGGATGACAAACCGGATCAGACCTGGAAGTATTGGCGCCATAGTCTGGAATTATCCGACTGCTGTCTCACGCCTATCTTGCAAGAAATCGCGATTCGCGCCGGTGCGGAGGAGTTGCTGGAGCAGGTCCTGGCCGAAACCCTGAGCATCTTGTTGGCTGCCGCGTTGAACTTCGATCCAGAAGTGACGGGAAGGGGGCGGGCATTCTCGAGCGCGCGCTCTGGCTGTTCCCGGAATATCCACTGGCCCGACCGGAGGATCTGCACATCTGGGCCCAGATTCAGTCCGTCCTCGACCAGACGGAAGAGGCGTTGGCCCGTTACCGTGCCGCCCTGGAGGCCGAGTCCCACCCAATTGCATGGCGGGTCGAGTTGGCCCGGCTCTGGTACGAGCAGGGCCGCTACAAGGAGTCCCGTCGGGAATTGCGCACGGTCCTTCTGGAGCAACCTCAGCATCCCCAGGCACGCACGCTCATCACGAGCATGGAGCACGCCATCGCCGAGAGCCGATGATACGGATTATTTCCACTTCTTTAGGTCGTTAATTCCTTCACGATCTGGCCGCTATTTTCCGTCAGGCGTTCATCGCGCCCGTTGTGGAGGAACGTCAACTGGCGATGGTCGAACCCGAGCAGGCGCAGGATCGTGGCATGAAGATCGTGGACGTGCACTTTGTTTTCGCGGGCGTAGAGCCCCAATTCATCGGTGCAGCCAATCACTTGGCCGCCGCGAACGCCGCCACCGGCCAGCCACATCGTGAAACCGTACGGGTTGTGGTCGCGGCCGTTGCCTCCCTCCGACATGGGAGTCCGGCCAAATTCGCCGCCCCAGATCACCAACGTAGTATCGAGTAACCCGCGGCGTTTCAGGTCGCGCAAGAGCGCCGCAGTGGGCCGGTCGCAGCGGGCACACATCTTGCTGTGATTGGCTTCCAGATTGCTATGGGCATCCCATTGGCTGCCGCCCCCGCAGTAGATCTGCACAAACCGCACACCACGTTCCACCAAGCGCCGGGCCAACAAGCAGCGGTGCGCAAACTCGCCGCACTCCGGGCGATTCAGCCCGTATTCTTCCTTGATCGACTCTGTCTCGGCCGATAGATCAACGGCTTCCGGGGCCGTCGCCTGCATGCGAAAAGCCAGTTCGTAAGCGGCGATCCGAGCGGAGAGCTCCGGTTCATCGGCCCGCGGCTGGCGGTGAAGCTCGTTGAGAGCGTTCATCAATTCGAGCTTTCGTCGCTGTTGCTCGGGATCGATCCCGGCACTCGGCTGGAGGTGTAGGATGGGATTGGAGCCGCTGCGAAACCTGGTTCCCTGGTACGTCGCCGGCATGAAGCCGGTGCTCCAGTTCCGCGCGCCGCCGGTCGGTTCGCCGGCATCACTCATCACCACGAAACCGGGCAGGTTCTGGTTCACGCTGCCCAGCCCGTACAGTACCCACGATCCCATGCTCGGCCGGCCGGCGAGGACGCTGCCGGTGTTCATCTGACAGACCGAGCCAACATGATTAAGACCATCCGCCCAGCAAGAGCGCACGACCGCCAAATCATCCACGCACCCGGCAATCTGGGGCAGCCAATCGCTCACTTCAATTCCGGATTCGCCAACCTTGCGGAACGCGCGCTTGCTGGCCAAGAGCGTGTTGCCCCCTGTTCCCATGGGCGTGATGACGGTGCCGAAGCTGGCCGGCAGCTTTTGGCCATGTAGCCTCGTCAGTTCGGGCTTCGGATCAAACGTGTCGAGATGGCTTGGGCCCCCTTCCATGAACAGAAAGATCACCGCCTTGGCCTTGGCCGGAAAATGCGGTGGCTTGGGTGCGAGCGGATTGGCAAGAGACGTGGCCGTTTCGGCCGCCATCAAGAGGCCGTCGCGGTGGAGCAAGCAGGAGAGCGCCAACGCTCCGAAACCGCCGCCGGCTTGGAACAAAAACTCGCGCCGGGAACGAAGCCGCGGCACATGGGAACCCATCGCGTCCAAAGACCACTTCGCATTCATGGGTTAATCCAGGTAAAGGAATTCATTCAGGTTCAGCAGGGCGTGGCATAGTCCAACGACGGCTGTTCCAAATTTTGGGTCAACGCCCACGGGCAGCGGCATGGGCTGCAACGCCGACTTCCTATCGGCGGATTGCAAACGAACTTCGCTGGTTAGGAACGCCATCATCAACGTACGCTCCTTGGTATCCGCCGGACGCCCCAGGGCCAATTGAAAGGCCCGTTCCACAACCTGCTCTGGCTCTTTCCCCGCGGTGTTGAGGACACGCCCCGCAAACGCCTGGGCCATTTCGGTGACCATCGTACTATTGAGCAGCATGAGCGCCTGTGGTGCGTTCGTCGATTGATGGCGACGGGCACACGTTTCATTGCTGTCCGGCGCATCAAACACACTGAACAGGGGATAGCGCAGGTTGCGCTTGACGAAGATGTAGATACTGCGGCGATTACGATCCGAAAGGTTGCGGGACACCGGCCAGCCAGCGCGCGACACCCCTAGCTCGGCAGGAATTTCAGGGTACACACTCGGCCCGCCTACTGCTGGATTGAGCTGGCCACTGATTGCCAACATGGCGTCGCGCAGGGCCTCCCCTTCCAGGCGGCGACGGCTCATTCGCCAGCAAAGCGTATTATCGGGATCGACTGCGCCATTCTTCGGGTTCCAGGTGCAGGCTTGGCGATAGGTGGCGCTGGTCACGATCAGCCGATGGAGCGCCTTGAGGCTCCAGCCCCGCGCCACGAATTCACAGGCGAGCCAATCGAGTAGCTCCGGGTGCGTGGGCGGCGTCCCCTGAACGCCAAAATCGCTCGGCGTTGCCACGATGCCGCGCCCGAAATGGTGCTGCCACAACCGATTCGCCATTACCCGACCCGTCAAAGGGTTTTCAGGCCGCGCAATCCAGTCCGCCAAAGCAGCTCGTCGGCCGGTCGTCCGCGCACCGGGCTTGGGTGGCCCAATCTCGGCCTCGCGGTCATCGATGGCCGAGAGGAACCCAGGCCGCACTTCCGCGCCTCGTTGCTGCCAGTTGCCCCGCTTCAACACGTACGTCACCGGCGCGACCGGACCGATATCGGTCAAGGTCATGGTCGTTGGCGGCGCGGGTGGCTTCAGGCGGGCAAACTGCTCCATCTGTTTGTTCAACTCGTCCCATTCCCGGCGCACGTCCGCTTTCATTCCCTTGGCGACTTCGGCTTTCTGGCCATCGATCTGCTTGGCGACCATGGCCGCCAGCTGTTGCTCGAGTGGCGTGCGTTGCTCGGGAAGTTTTTCGTAGACGTGCTGGTATTCCTGGGGAAACCGCTGTTTCCGCTGGGTCGAGAATTTGCGCTGGTACGGCTCTTCAATCTCGGCCATGCGGCGGCGTAGAACGGCCGTCTTCTGTTCCCATTCGGTCATCTGCCGGCGATACTGTCGCATCTCCTTTGCATCGCCGAGGGGCAGGTCGGTCGGACAATAGGAAGCGAAGAACGCCTGGAGGCGGTAATAATCGGTTTGCAGGATCGGGTCAAACTTATGATCGTGGCAGCGGGCGCAGCCAACCGTCAGGCCCAGAAAAACCTGACTGGTTGTATCCGTCATATCGTTCAAGATTTCCTGGCGGCGCTGCTCGAGATTTACGGCGTTGTATTCATCCGGATAATGGCGATTGAAGCCGGTGGCAATGAGCGCTGCGGGATCATTGGGGAAAGCCTCATCGCCGGCCAACTGTTCCCGGATAAATCGATCATAGGGCTTGTCCGAGTTGAAGGCGGCAATCACGTAATCGCGGTAGCGCCAGGCGGTCGGTCGGGCATCATCGGCCTTGAAGCCGTCGCTCTCTGCGTAGCGCACCAGGTCGAGCCAGTACAAGGCCCAGTGCTCTCCATAGTGCGGGGAGGCGAGCAACCGGTCGACCAGCCGCTCATAGGCGTCCGAAGACGAATCGTGGATAAAAGCGTCCAGCTCGTCGGGAGTCGGCGGAAGTCCGGTGAGATCAAAGAAGACCCGCCGCGCCAGGGTCCGCCGATCTGCTTCCGCCGTCGGCGTCAGGCCCGCCGCTTCGAGTCGCGCCAGGATGAACGCGTCGATTGGATTGCGCACCCAAGCTGGCCTCTTGACCCACGGAACCGCAGGACGCACCGGAGTGTGATAAGCCCAGCTCGGATCTGCCGGGGCTTTTTCCGGAACTGGTTCCAGGGCCGCTCGTAGTGGGTTAAAGAGCGAGCCGCATACCAGAGCAGCGCAGAGAGTGCAGGCGACGATTCGCATCGAAGTCCGAACCGGCATGCCGTTCCTCCCATCACGGAATAAGACTCGGAGCCATCGAAGGCGGGTTCGGGAACGTGCTCACCCCGAGAGCAGATTAATCTGAGCATGTCACCAGAATATAGATTAGCCGCCCCGCCCTTGCTGTCAAATCAAATCGGTTCCATATCCGTATCCTTTGGCCTGTGTTAAAATAGGATGCTTTGTTGGTCCGGCCGCAGGCCTGGGTTTTGCTAGAGCGACCGGGCCGCGTCCCGGATTTCGAGAACAGGCGTTGCGGGAGGGTTTCCATGTTCCGTCTCGATTTAGGTAGCACGCAGCGGTATTGCGACGGCATCAGCCGGCGAAGCTTCCTGCAGCTTGGAGTTGCCGGCATGGCCAGCGTTGGCTTGCCCCAGCTCCTCCAGGCCAAAAGCGAATCGGCCAAGCGGATCCAATCGGGCAAGAACACAGCAGTCATCCTGATTTGGCTCGACGGCGGCCCGAGTCACATGGATCTGTATGACCTGAAGCCCGAAGCGCCCGCCGAATACCGCGGAATCTGGAAACCGATCCGCACCCGGGTCCCTGGTTTCGAGATCAGCGAGCTGTTCCCGAAGCAGGCGGAGGTAACGGACAAATTCTCCGTAATCCGTTCGCTCCACCACGATACGGGCGATCATTTCGCCGGCGGCCATCGCATGCTTACCGCCAAAGATCTGGGTGTGAGCGGAGCAAACACAGCGCCCAAGTTTCCTTCCATTGGGGCCATCGCGGCCCGCGAAATTGGCTCCCGCAACCCGGGTGTGCCGGCTTACGTGGCGGTGCCCCACGCGAGTAGCATTGGTTTGAATCCAGGCTATTTTGGTGCGCACATGCTCGGGGCTCAGTACAACCCGTTCCCGACCGGCGGTGACCCGAACAGCCAACGCTTTCACGTCCAGAACCTGAACCTGGCCCGTGGGCTGAGCCTGCAACAGCTGGATGATCGCCGCGCCTTGGTACAGCATTTCGACGCCGCACGCCACAATCTGGATTCGCTGGCCGCATCGCAGGCCATGGATCGATTTGCCCAGGAAGCCTACGAATTCGTCAGTGGCCCGGCTGCGCGGCACGCATTCGATCTCGACAAGGAAGATCCCCGGCTCCGCGATCAATACGGCCGGCACACGTGGGGCCAAAGTACGCTGCTGGCCCGCCGATTGGTCGAGGCCGGGTGCACGTTTGTGACCGTCCACTTCGGCGGCTGGGACCATCACTGGAACTTAAAGGCCGGAATGGAGAATTGTTTGCCCAAGGTGGACAGCGCGGTCGCCTCGTTATTCCGTGACCTCGATCAACGCGGCTTGCTGGAGACGACGCTGGTGGTGCTGTGCGGCGAATTCAGTCGGACGCCTCGGATGAACAACGGCGGCAACGGCGGGCCGCCCTTGAGCATGGGAACGCCAGGCCGCGATCACTGGGGAAATGCCATGTTCTGCTTGCTGGGCGGCGGCGGAATTCGGGGAGGCCAGGTGTACGGATCCACCGATAGCCGTGGCACCCGCCCACACACCAAAGCGGTGACGCCGAGCAATCTCCACGCAACGATCTACCACGTCCTCGGCATCGATCCGAAACTCCACCTGTTCGATCCGACCGGTCGCCCAGTACCGGTGCTCGATGATCCGACGCCGATCCGGGAGCTGTTGTAGCTCGAAAGAACCTTTGCTCGATCCAGTTGATCTTGTATGGGGAGCGTAGCCATGAAGACATTCCTCGCATCCTTGATTGCCATTGCGCTGCCGTTCAGTGCGGCGTACGCCCAAGATTGGGCGAAGAGCCGCCTGGAGAAATCCCCGCGCCATGGCGAGTGGGTGAAGATCCCGCAGGGAAAGCGAAACGTCGAGTCATTCCTCGTCTTCCCCGAGGTGAAGGACAAGGCCACAGCGGTGGTTGTCATTCACGAGATATTTGGCCTGACCGATTGGGTACGAAACGTCGCAGATCAATTGGCCGAGGCCGGCTACATTGCCATCACGCCGGATCTGCTCTCCGGCATGGGGCCCAAAGGGGGCGGAACGAGCGACTTCGGCAGCCAAGCGGTCGGCAGAGCGATCCGCGACCTTCCGCCGGAACAGGTGACGGCCGATCTGAACGCCGTCGTCGATTACGTGACAAAGCTCCCGGCATGCAATGGCAAGGTGACGGTGGCAGGCTTTTGTTGGGGGGGTGGCCAAGCCTTCCGCTTCGCTACCAACAACCCAAAGCTCAAGGCCGCTTTTGTGTTTTATGGCAGCGGTCCCGAGCAGGCGGCAGAAGCCGCCCGCATCCAATGCCCGGTTTACGGCTTTTACGGCGGCAACGACGCGCGGATCAATGCCACAATTCCCAACACCATTACCTTGATGAAGAAAGCCGGCAAGACGTATGAGCCGGTAACCTACGAAGGAGCTGGCCATGGCTTCATGCGCGCCGGGGAGGCGCCGGATGCCAGTGCGGCAAACAAGAAGGCGCGCGACGAGGCATGGGTGCGCTGGAAGGGATTGCTCAAGAAGGTGTAGTTTGTTCATCAGCGGTTCGCCGAATTGCTGCGGAACGATCAGGGAGCATCTGGAAATGGAAATGTCGCGCCGGCAGCTGCTCGGGGAGGCCGCCACACTGGGGAGCGCCGCAATCCTGGGAAGCAGCCCCTGGTGCCGGGCAATCGCGAGCAACACCGCGCGGGTGCCGATCATCGATCCGCATGTCCATGTCTGGAAAAACGACCCGCGCTATCCGTGGCCGAAGGAGCTAGCGAAGCCACCCAAGGTGGATGCCCTTCCGGCCACGCTTCTCGGCCTCATGAACACCAACGGTGTCGAAAAGACCGTGATCGTGCATGTGATCCACTACCGTTGGGATTGCCGTTACGCCGGTGACACCATCAAGGCTCATCCCGGCCAGTTCATGGGCGTCTGTCGAGTCGATCCGATGTCGGACCAGGCAGTGGCGGATTTGGATCGATGGGTGCACGACTACGGCTTCCACGGAGTACGCCTCAGTCCAACCGCCGATGCTTCCGGGGACTGGATCAACGACCAGAAGCGGATGGACCGCATCTGGGGGCGGGCCGCACAACTGAAAATCCCGCTGTGCATTCTGTGTCCGGTCACGCGGCTGCCCGATGTCGAGCGGGTCATCGACCGCCACCGGGAAACCCTGGATGTTTGCATCGACCACATGGCCGACTGCCCGATCAACGAACCCGAAAAGCTCGAGAAACTGTTGAACTTGGCGCGCTATCCGCGGGTGTTCGTAAAAATCAGCCATCTGTGGGGGCTGTCCAAACAGCCCTATCCCTACCGGGACACCTTCGATCAGGTGAAGCGGCTGTATGATGCCTTCGGCCCGCAACGGTTGATGTGGGGCACCGACTGGCCGGTCGTTGAGCGGTCTTGTGGCTACGCCAAGGCCGTGGCGCTGTACCGAGACGAGATTCCGTTCTTCACGGCCGAGGACCGGCGCTGGATCCTGGGCGGGACGGCCTTGAAACTCTGGCCATTTGCGTAACGTCCGCTTTCACCGAGCGGCGACATAAACGGAGAGATTGCGTTCCATGAT
>DATGIQ010000016.1:0-52046 GCA_035295665.1 Gemmataceae bacterium
CCCCGCAGCGATGACGACACAGCCGGGAGTACGGCAACCAATATCACCGACCACCTCAAAGCGATCGCCTTCACGGCGGGATTCCACTTTGGGTTTATCGAGCAAGCCGGCACCAGTCTCTATGCCACGCTCGCGCAGAAGGTGAGCAGCCCGGAGGTCCTCCGCATCCTCCTCAGTATTGGCGGCTCCGAGATCATGCACTTTCAGACCTGGCATGACAAGGCAGGCAATGCGACGCCGCTCACCGATGTGGATCCGATTACGGGGGCTACCGTCACGTTTACAGACCTGACGATGAACCAGCCGGAAACGTTGCAGGCCAACCTGATCTTTCCCGAGCCGACGGAGTTCCTCAGCCCGGACTTGCCAAAATGCGCGGTCATTCGTCCGACCGGGCCCGGACAGATCGATGCCGTGGGGGCCATCCAGGGCTTCATCAAAGATGGGCTTTTCATCGGCCAGCCCGACGAATTCATCGACTTGCTTCTGCGGATGGCAGCCCGCGCGGATCAGGCTTAGCGTGAAGGGTGACCGTTCAGCGGTTCTGAATGCCACACCCCGGCGAGAAGAAGCAGGGAATGCTTTACAGTCGGCGGATCACTTCATCCGCGGATGAAGTGATCCGTCGTGGAAGATCTCCAGCACGAAGACGTGGATTTCAGCCTCTTCTCAATCTCACCGCGGTTCCGTACGCCAGAACCTCCGTTACGCCGGTCGCGAACTCGGTGGCGTCGTAACGCATTGCGATCACGCCATCCGCACCCCGTTCCTGGGCGTGCTGGACCATCCGCTCATAGGCCTCTTCCCGGGCCGATTCGCACACCTGGGCGAACGATTCGATGTTTCCCCCGACAATCTGCTTGAGACCGCCGAGGAATCCTTGGGCAATGTTTGGCGAGCGAACCACGATCCCGCGGACGATTCCCATGTATTCCGCGATCGAATGCCCGGCGATTTCGTTTCCGGTTGTGACAATCATCGATTTTCCCCTTCAGCAGCATGATTGCTCATTTCTGTGGATTCGGGACATTCTCTGCAGGCCCCGCCCGCTTCGATGCGAGCGATACAGTTTTGCGCCCACTCTTCTTCTCCTGTTCCTTTTTGCTACGAAGCGCTACATTCGCAATGTGCGCGCAATTCCAAGTTAGCAGGTAATCCATCCCGTGGACAACGGCGAGCGCAATATGGAGAGCATCCACGGCAGCCTATTCCGGGAGTGGCAGCTGCTCGACCAACTCCTGAGCAAGGGCGGTAGCTGATTCCGTCGGTTCCAGAAAGGGAATATCTTTTGGCATTTCCAAGCGCCGCAGCATCTCGGTCTCACCAGCGGCTTCGCGAATGATAATCTGGGATACGAACAATTCACATTCTTTGTGCCGGGCTTCCCACCACTCGCGCGTGATCTATTGGTGTGCAGGGTAACGAGGTCCCGGCTCGGCCAAGCGCTAAGCAAGACCGCAAAAACAATTTGACAACCAAAGACGCTGTCGTCATGGTATTTTCGGGGATTTCTCGAATCTGGGCCACCGAGTGTCAAAATAATTCTGCGGTCCTGCTTAGGGCAACTGCTAATGGTCGTTTCAAAGATAGATTTTCGGCTTCATAGTCGGAGACCCTGAAACACGCCAACACTGGCAACAATATCCATTCGCATGCTCACCACTTACTATAACAATGAACAGCCCACTGGAGGATGAAGCATGCGCCATGCCGTGATCATTGAGGCCATCCGCACTCCCATCGGCCGGGCCCATCCGGAAAAGGGAATCTACCGTGATGTTCGTGCCGACGACCTTTCCGCCGAGGTCATGAAGACGCTCCTGGAGCGGGTCGGAATTCCGGCGTCCGAGATCGAGGATATCCACTGGGGCTGTGCCTTACAGCAGGGGGAACAGGGCTACGACATCGCCCGCTTTGCCGCACTCATTGCCGGGTTTCCGAGCGAAGTGGCAGGCGTCACGGTGAACCGGAACTGCGGCTCCAGCCTCCAGGCCATCAACCAGGCGGCGCAGAGCATCGCCGCGGGCTGCGAAGATGTCCAGATCGCCGGCGGCGTCGAGCACATGCACCATGTCCCTGTCGAGTCCGGCTTTTCCCCGAACCCGCATTATTTCTATCGGCATAGCCCGGCCACGCTGAACATGGGCTTGACGGCGGAGAACCTCGCCCTGAAGTACAAAATCAGCCGCCGGGCTCAGGATGAATTCGCCCTGCGCAGCCATCAGCGGGCAGCCCAGGCCACCGACTCGGGCCGCTTTGGCCGCGAAGTCATTCCCACTTGGGGCCGGGATGAAGAAGGGCGGCGCAAGCTGCTGCACGAAGATCAGGGCATCCGCCGCGACACCAGCCTGGACGCCTTGGCCGTCCTGAAGCCAGCGTTTATGCCGGAGGGCGGCACGGTGACGGCGGGTAATTCCAGCCAGGTCAGCGTCGGGGCCGCGGCCGTCTTGATCATGTCGGAAGAACGGGCCAAACTCCTCGGCCTGAAACCGGCCGTGCGGATTCGATCGATGGCGGTGGCGGGCGTCGATCCGTCCGTGATGGGCATCGGACCGGTGCCGGCAACGCACAAAGCGTTGGAACGCGCTGGCGTGAGCTTATCCGATATCGATGTGATCGAAATCAACGAAGCCTTTGCCGCTCAGGCCCTGGCCGTCATCAAGCTCTTGAAGGCAGATCCGGAAAAGGTGAACGTCTGTGGCGGGGCCATCGCGCTCGGCCATCCCCTGGGCGCAAGTGGCGCACGGATCACGTGCACGCTGATTCACACCCTCCAAGAGCGAAAAGCACGCCTGGGTCTGGCGACGATGTGCATCGGGGTAGGGCAGGGGATTGCCACCGTTTTCGAGGCCGTGTGCACCGATTGATTATCCCCCGTAGCCGTACTGCCGAATCACCTTTCCCCACCGCCGTCCGATCTCCTCGCGCAGCTGGGGAGTCAGCGTGTAGCGATTCGTTTCATAGCCGGCGGTCCTGGCAGCATAGTCTTGAAGACGAGGCCGTAACTTCTCGAATTCGCCCAGCTCGAGCTGATCGTACAGCGCTTGCATCTGCCCGATGGGATCCCGAACAAGGTCTTCGTAACGCAGCTCATGAAATCGGGAGGGGCGCACCAGCTGTCGGTCGCGTTCTAGTGCCTCATACATGCGCTGGAACGTCGTGAAGACGTACTCTTCCAGTCCCGCAAACGTGGGCCGCTGAAGCGCGTGAGTCCGGTACAGCGATTTCCACAAATTGACGGTGGATGGGAAGACGATGTACGGGTCGCGGACAATGTGTACAAAGCGGGCGTCCGGAAATAGCTCCAGAAGAACAGGAATGCGGAAGGTGTGCGGCGGCGATTTGAGGACCAGACGCTTTGAGTCTTGATAGTTCAAATACTGGATGAACCGCAGGAAATCGCGCTTCCAGCTCGCCAAGGCCCGTGGCGAGATGCCGCGCAGATCGAAGTACTCGGAATATTGCGGGCCGTGGTTGGGAAAGGCGATCGTCAGGTACGGCGAGGGCTGACCCATCATGCACAGCGCAAACTCATCCTCTTGTGGCCGATCCCACCCCGCGGCCATGTTGTCCATCGGCCGATGGCTCGGCATCAAGAACGGCATTCCGTGGGTGATCAATCGCTCGGTCAGCAAGAAATGGTTGGGCTCGAAACATTTATAGGTGTTCGGATACGTGTGGCGATCATCCAGGATCAGCATCTCGTGCAAGAGGGTCGTGCCGGTGCGCCAATGGCCGATAATAAAAATCGGAGCGGCATGGATCGGCGTCCGGGCCACGCGCCGGCCGTAGAACCCTTGCTGGATGTACCGCAGCACCGTGTGGCAAAAACTAACGGCGGTAGCAATGGCAGCAATGTACCAGTACGGCCAATGAACGGCGAAGCGATTGTGGACCAACAGGCGCAACCAGGCGACGAAATCGCAGCCCTGCCAAACACGGGGCATCCATTCCTGCTTGCGGGCAGGTTGGTGCTGTCCCGTGCGTTGATCGGCAACAGCGGTGCTCATGCTTCTTTTCCTATGTGTCCTGCTTGCAAAGTGAATGGGTCCGGCAGGATCATTCGCCCCGTTCCCGCCTGCTGCCGAATGCCGCACCGGAATATAGCTTAACTCAAGCCAGTGTACAGGAACGAACATGCAGGTCATCATCACAGCCATCGGACCGGACAATCGCGGCTTGGCCGATCCCATCGTCCACCACGTCACCTCCGCCGGTGCTAACATTGCGGAAATTCAAATGTATGACCGCGATGCCGAACGGGTCTTTGCGATGCTCCTGCGTCTGCATTGGCCAGCCGAGCGCACGCCGCTGGCTGAGCTCCGCGCGCGGATGGATGAGATTGGCCGCGAAAAAGGGTTATCGATTCGGACCTGGTCGCGCGATGAGCATGCCCGCCCGCCGCGGCTGGCCATCTGTGTGACCCATCGGCCGGAGCCGCCGCTCGCCGTGCTCCGGGCCATCCGCGATGGACGGCTCCACGCGACTCCCGCCGTGCTGGTCGGCAATCAACCGACGTGCCGGGCGGTCGCCGAACAGTTTGGCGTTGACTGGCACCTCATCGGCGATGCGCACGGGTCTCCCGATAACGATCGCATGGTCGAGTTGTTCGATCGCTACGACGTCGATTACATCGTGCTGGCCCGCTACATGCGGCTCATCCCGCCGGCGATCTGCTGGAAGTTTGCTGGCGGCCGGATTATCAATCTGCATCACGGCCTGCTGCCGGCGTTTCCGGGAGCCCAACCCTACCGGGACGCCTACGGGCATCACATGTTGACGTACGGGGCCACCATCCACTTCATCGTGCCGGAGCTCGATGCCGGCGATCAAATCATTCACCAGGACACCTTCACGGTAGCTCCAGGGACACCGTTGGCGCAGATCGTCCGCATCGGCGAGACGGACCATGAGCCCACGTGCCTGGTCGAGGGCTTGCGCCGAGTCCTCGATCGAGAAGTGGAGCTCCATTTTCACAAGGTGGTCGCCCTGCCCGAACGGAGCGCTTCTTATACCCAGTCCAGTTGAAGGCGTCCGGTTGGTGATCGCCTGTTCTCCGCTGCACAGGATCCTATTTGCGAATGGACAGCCCGCGCCGCAGGAGGCCATTGAACGTCAGCAGCCCCTCCGCTTCCCAGGCTCGTTCGATTTGTTCCTTGAGCTGGCGGTTGGCCGCCTGGAGCTTCCTCCAGCCGGCGGCATCGGGATGATGATCATCAAGCTGGAAGGCGTCGTGGGTATCAACCGCAAAGACGCAATCGGCATCATCACCGGGGCTCACGACCTGGAGCTTGAGATGAGGGTAGCCGGCACTGCCCAGCCGAATGGCGTAGCCACGGTGTGCCCCTTGCAGCGTACGCAGCACTTCGCACAGGGGCGGCTGGAGAAGCGGTTCCAGCGGATGCTCCGGATCCAGGTTGAGGAAAACTCGCTTCGCGGCCGGGACAGTGCTGGGTCCTCCCGGGTAGGCCAGGGTCAGGAACGTGGAGCAGGCTCTGCCCAGGTGTGTGGTCGTCAAGCCACGCATGGCCAAATCTTCTTGCGTTTCATCCGGGGATCACCTATGAGGCTAGTGTTCCAACTTGGAAGTCCGATGTCAACAGTGTCTGCAATGCAGGATGCCCCGTGCCGCTCATTGGAGCGTCCGCGCCAGTCGGAAGCCGAAATTGATGCTGCGGGTCAACGGAAAATTCCGCACCCGATCGGCCGAGCGCACATACCGCGCCAGATTGATGAACGACCCCCCGCGTAACACCCGCGCGATAGTTGGGGCGATCTCCAGCTCGCCTTCTTTATCTTCGAACACCTTGTCGTCGCTTGCCGCCGGATATTCCTGGAAATTGTCCTGGCACCAGCACGCGACATTTCCGTGCATGTCAAAAAACCCCAGGTCATTCGGCTTCTTGCTTCCCACCGGCCAGCTGCGATCCTGAGCGTTGGCCAAATACCAACCATACTTCCCCAACAACTCCTCGGATTCTCCGTAATACCGAGCCGTCGTCGCTCCCGCCCGGCAGGCGAATTCCCATTCTGCCTCGGTCGACAGCCGATACCCGGTCAAACTCAGATAACCCGCTTTCAACTTGGTCACCGCCCCCTTGGCATCCGTCTCGTAGCACCAATCCTCTTTGGGAATCCCCTCCTGATCGCTCAGCCAATTGCAATATTCCGCGGCCATCTTCCATGTCGTTCCGTGCACCGGACAATCGTCGCTCGGTGCGTTTTGCTTGATGTACTGATAGCTTGCTTGGAACGCGAGGTATTGCTTCACCGTCACCGGTTTCGCCGCAATGGCAAACGTTCGACTTATCCGTCTCCGATGCTGCTGCTCAACCGGATTCCTTCCGGCTTCGGTGGCCGGCGATCCCATCTTGAACTCCACGGGACCCGGAATGACCACCATCGTCTGTCCTTTTCCGGTGACGTACCACTGCGGGGACGGCTTTTCCTGCGCCAACGCCTGCCGGATGCTTTCCAACCGTTTTGTTCGCCGCGGAGCATCCTCCGCCCATGCCTGATCGGTCTGCTCCAGCCAGGCTTCCTCGTGCCATTGCCGTAAGAGCCATTCCGACGCCGCACGGAGACCAGGATCCCCAGCCGTGCGGTAAGTCTCCTGCAACTGCTGCACCAGCAGCTTCTTCTCCTCCGATGTCCATGCTTGCTCGCCAAATTCCTCCGGACCCAGACTCAGGATCAACGCACGGCGCATGGTGATATCCCGTTCATCTTGCAGTCGACGGACGATGACCTCCGCATCTACGCCCAGCGGCCCGAAGCGGTGGAGCAGATAGCTCCGCACTCTCGCATCGGGACGGTGCTTCAGGAGCGGCCAAACCTTTTCGGGCTGGTCCATGCGCAACAGGGCCACGGCTGCGTTGGCCTGCCGCTTGGCCAGCTTTTCTTTTTCTTCCTCGGTCGCATCCAGGGGAAGGATCCGCTCGACCTCGCTGAGGAGCACCGGCAGCCCCCGCTGCTGCTGCAATAGGAACTTGGGATAGAGCACGGCAAACTGTTTTTCATCGGCATCCATGAGCAGATCGGCCAGCTCCGCGGGCCGATCGGAGGTGTAGTCGGCCACCAGATCGGTCGCCAGGGATCGCTCCGTCTCACGGCGTTTGCCGTCTCGATAAATGACGCCAAGCGGGGCCAAGAGCTTATCCCGCACCGGGCGAAAGTATTCCATCCATGTCGCCAGATAGACCGACGGCAAGGCCACCAGGTCGTTGGCCACTGCTTCCCGCCGCTGGTCCCAGCGTGGGCTGTCAGGATCGTACTTTGCCAGCGCTGCTGCCGCCCGCAGCCGACGGCGTTCCTTGCCCTTGGGCGGCTTTTCCACCACGGCCCACAACCGCTCCACAAGCTCCGCGTGCTGGCCGGCCAGCGCATCACGGATCACGGCGACTTCCCTCGGTTCAGCATCGAGCAACCGTCGCTCGAGGTACTCGACCTGGGTGGCATCGACCGGCAAGAGAGCCAGACTAGCATGTAATTGCTGGCGGGCGTCGCCGTGGGCTTCGGCCTTGGCAAAGGCATCGTGCAGGAGGGGATCGAGCCAGCGGCGATAGGGAGCCATGTCCTGCACAATGGCCGGGACCTGTGGCGTCTCGCTTCGGAGCAGCGTCTGCACCAACGCCGCGGCATGATGAGCGTTATTCTGCTCCACGATCTCGCTTCGGACCACCAAGCCCACCGCCCAGAGGGCAACCAGCACCAAGGCCAGTACCAATCCGCGGACGGCATGGTATCGGCCGGCGTCTTGCATCATGAGCCGCTGCACCGGCAGCCAATTTTTCTTCTGCGTTAGCAACCGAATCTGTAGCCATTGCCAAAGCGACGGAAGCTGGCGGCTTTCCCGTCGGGCGTTCCACACCGTGGCTCGATCCGCCAGCAGCAGCTCCGCTCGGCCGCCCGGAGTCTCTTTCTGCTTCCGGGTCAGCCAATCGCGCAAGGAATGAACGAGATAATCATGGGTAAGCTGGTAATAACGGGTGGCGGGCGGCGGGTGGCGAGTGGCGGGAGAAGAAACGGGAGCCTTTCCTTGCGTGTCCTTGTCTTCTTCATCCGCTACCCGCCACCCGCCACCCGCCGCCCGTTGTTGTCCGCTACCCGCCATCCCCTCGGGGTCGGTGGGCGTGATGAGCCGCAACTCACCGTCGAGAATGCGGAGCAATTCGTCAAATTCGCGTAGCCGGCCCGCATACCCCGACACTTCCAGGAGCTCCTGCCGGGAGCGCATATGGCCCTTGATATCCGCGCCGGCTTCGGGCAACAGGGCATTGAGGACGGCCTGGGCGGCCTGTTGGTGCAGACGATGCTGCGGCGGGGCGGTCGAGGCGGTGAATGTCTCTTCGAGGAAGGTCGCACCGACGCCGCGGATTCCCCCGACGGCCCGGAGCGTCGCAGGGGTCCAGGGCTTGCCCTTGATCATCTCGGCAAACAGGACCAGTCGCACCGAGATGACCTTGCCATCCAGGCAGAGCCCGGTGACGGCTTGATCGAGGAAGGCGTTGTGCTCCTTCGATAGGTTTTCCTCCTGTTCGGGGAAGGCACCAAAGGCCGTGCCGAACGCCATCAATACTTTCCGTGCATGCCGCGGATCGAAGAGATCGACAAGGCCGACATTGCGGCCCTGGAGCAGCTCCACTTCCAACTCGGTCATGAACCGGCTGACGGCTAACCAGAAATCATCCCGCACCAGCAGAATGCACTGCACCCGGCCCCCGTCGCATTGTCGGAGGGCTTGCGCCAGTTCCGTGTTTTCCTGGTTCCGCTTGGCATGGAGCCATTGCTCGAACTGGTCCAGCACCAGCAGTACCTTCCGGCCCGATTC
Organism: Gemmataceae bacterium; assembly: GCA_035295665.1. Lineage (GTDB taxonomy): Bacteria > Planctomycetota > Planctomycetia > Gemmatales > Gemmataceae > DATGIQ01. Next base: position 8,831 of record DATGIQ010000016.1, read on the forward strand.
GAGGTACTGGCCCCGGCGCAAGGCGGCCAGGGACTCGGGCAGGTTCAGGTCGCCGGGCAGATCCGCAATTTGCCGTCGCAGCCCCTTCAGCAACCGGCCTTCCGTCCCCAGGGCCGTCGCCTCCACATAAACCGCAGGCACCGACTTCGCCAACCGCGGCAACAGGCCCGCTTTCACCAGCGACGACTTGCCGCAGCCCGATGGCCCATAGATCAGTCCCACGGAAAACGTGTTCTCCGGCTCCGATTCCTCGATGCGCGTCTTCCAGAAGCGAATACTCTCCGGCAGACCGTCCCGGTGCCGGGGCCCGGGCAACAACTCCAGGAAGAAATCAGCATCCCCGGCATCAAATGACCGCAAGCCCTTGGGCACAATCTTGACGGCCCGGTGATCGCGAGGAGTGTGCATCGGGATCGAGGTCCGCACGGCCGGGTCGGCACCGTGCGGCCGGCGGCCCGTGATCATCGGCTCTTCCCCCATCCCCGTTTCCGCCAGGAATTGCCAGAGATCCTCGGCCATATCCTTGGCCGTCGGGTAGCGATCGGTGATGCGCTTCGAAAGGGCCTTCAGGCAGATACGGTCCAGCTCCCTCGGAATCCGGTCGTCGAACTGCCGGGAGGGGCGCACCTCCACGCTCACGATCTGGTTCAGCACTTCCTCGTCGCCATCTCCCCGGAAGGGGCGCCTGCCGGTGAGTAGCTCATACAGCACGATGCCCAGGCTGAAGATATCGGATCGACCATCGACCCGATGCCCTTCGCCGCGGGCTTGCTCCGGACTCATGTAGGCGGGTGTGCCGGCGTAGCGGGGTCCCTTGCCCACATCCTGTTCCCGCAAGGCCAGCCCGAAATCCGCGACGAACGGCTTGCCGTTTTTGTCGAGCAGGATGTTGCCCGGTTTGATATCGCGATGGATCACCCCTTGGGTGTGAGCATGATGCAACGCCTGAGCGACCGTGGCCGCCAGTTCCACGGCCTGGTGCAGCGGCAACGGCGACTCCTTGAGCCGCGTGGCGAGATCGGTCCCGTCGATGTACTTGGAGACGATGAAACAAGGGAACAGATCGGTGCTGCCGACATCAAAGACCGGCGCAATGTTCGGATGGTCGAGGTTGGCAACCGCGCGGGCTTCGCTCAGATAGGCTTCGGCATTGGCTGTCTGGGTCACCAGATGGGCATGCGGCACCTTGATCGCTACGGGTCGGTGCAATTGATCGTCCTGGGCCAGGTAGACCCGTCCGAAGCCCCCTTCTCCCAGGATCTTGATCACCCGGAAACGGCCAATGTGGACTTGCAAATCGACGGGCGGGCCAGCGCTGGACGGTCCAGGCGTCCGAACTTCGGAGTGCGGCGTCCTCGTTTGGAACGGATCGGCCTCGTGCATGGCTGGACACCTGGTGCGCCGGTGCGAGACTGGATCGCGGACTTCCCAATGATAACACCGGACCGAAAACCCGGCAACAAACGATTTAGCCCCGATTTGCGTCTCCGCCCGCTCTTGAGATAAAATGGACCAGTGGAGGTTATTCCATGCGCTATTTGGTGACCGCTCGGGTCAAGCCGGGCAAAGAGGCGGAATTGTTGCGCGCCATCGAAGAGGGCGCGCTCGGTGCGGGATCGGTTGCGGAAGGGGAATACCTGCGCAACATGCAGGAAGCCCGACTCTGCGACGATGGCAAAATCAAGTGGGTTGAGGTTTGTTTTTGCGATTTCCCCTTGGCCGAGGAAAGGCCGTACTGGGAGTCGTTTTTCCAGCTCGTTCGTGTGCAAGATGCCCACTCCCGACAGCGTTGCCGGGATCTGAACGGGTCGGAGCCGTGGGCCTGCTGCGACTGCGATTGCACCGAGCGTTTGGAACAGAAGCTGGCCGGCAAAGGATCATCCTTCCTGGATGCGTTGCGGGCCGCCGTTGGCCAAATGGCTTAGGCATCCGCCCTCTCGCTCGTTCTGAGCGTGGAACTGATACCCTCTTCCCTGACACCATGGCCAATGGCGATTTCATCGTTGCCGAGGAATGTGTCCGACTCGGTCTGCGGGCGGGGGCCATCCTATTCCGCCATGTGCAGGTTGGTCCCGCGCGTTCTGCATTGCGGGCCGAGATCGCTGCCGAGGTACGAAGGATCCGGGAAGAGGTTGTCGATGTCGAAGCGGTGCGCTCCGATCCCGCCGTGATGGCCTTCCGGGCGATCCTGAAGAAGGTTGGCATCCATCCGCGCAAAGAACAGCCTTCCGTGGAGCGCTTGCTGAATTTCGCGCTGAAACGTGGCGACCTTCCGGCCGTGAATAACCTGGTCGATGCGTACAATCTGGTATCGGTCCGCTCTTTGTGTTCGCTCGGGGCCCACGATTTCGATACGGTGGCCGCTCCGGTGGCTCTGCGGTTCCTGACTGGCCGGGAATCGTTTACGCCGCTGGGGCGGGCCACGCAAATAGCCGTCGCGGCCGGGGAATATGGCTACGTGGATGCCCAGGATCGCGTGCTCTGTCGCCTCGATGTGCTGCAAGCCGATTTCAGCAAAGTGACAGCCAACACCACCAACGCTTTCCTCATCATCGAGGGGACCACGGCCCACACGCCAGAGCTGCTTCGGCAGACATTTGCTGACGCGATCGAGGTAGTGACGCGCTGGTGCGGGGGAGAGGCGGAGGTGATTTGTGATCCGCTAGACCTTTCCCCTTAATTCTTTCCCCGCCGAGAAAACGCTTGACAGCCGTCCGCGGGGCTTGTAGGTAAAGAAGGACGCCGAGCGCACGATCCCACCCCAAGCATGGTGGAACATGTCTCACATAATCAGGAAAACCGTGATCGGCAGATCCGTTGGCCGGGGCGTCCGGCTTCTGATCGTAGCGGGAATCCTCTCCCTGGCCGGCGGCTGCGAAGACGATGCGGGAGGCCGGCAGGCGGTTTCCGGCACAGTGACGCTGAAAGGCAAGCCGGTGGAAATGGGAATGATCGAGTTCCTCCCCTTGGCCGCCGCCTCCGCCGACCGCACCTATACCAAATCCGGAGCCGTGATCGAGCAGGGAAACTATGACATCCCCAAGCCCAAGGGACTGGTTCCCGGCATGTACAAGGTTACCATCAGCGCTCCGGACAAACACCAAAAAGTAGGCGGCGATGAATTGCCGGGGCCGACGTCGAGCCGAACTTCCAAAGATCTGATTCCGCCGGAGTTCAACCTCAAATCGAAGCTCGAAGTGGAGGTCAAGAAAGGACCGAATACGTTCGACTTCGCCATCCCCTGAGGATGAGGGAACGAGCCGCGAGTGCCAAGGTGGAACCTGTTTCCTCGCATCTTCTTGAGAAGGAGGCGGCCATGCGCATGGTCCGTCGAGGGTTTACGCTGATCGAGCTGTTGGTCGTCATCGCCATCATCGCCGTCTTGATCGGCCTGTTGCTGCCGGCCGTTCAAAAAATTCGCGAGGCCGCCAACCGCATGAAGTGCGGCAACAATCTCAAACAGGTCGCACTGGGAATGCACAGCTATAACGATGTCTACCACACCCTCCCCTCTGGAGTGGGACCGCATGGCTGCTGCTGGGGCAATTGGCAAGTGCTGATCTTGCCCTATATCGAACAAGAGAGCCTGTACCGGCTGTACCATAACTATGGCGGGAATGATGATTCCGGGCCACGCTATGGGGCCTCGCCGAACATCGACAACGTTACCAGCAAGCGGATCCCCATCCTCACGTGCCCCAGTGATATCCCGAACGCTCCCATCCCCAGCACACCGCCCAAGATCACCAACCACAATGTTGTCGTCAATTATGGCAACACCAATTTCTTCCAAACCGACCAGCCAAATAACAACGATCCGAACCGCACGATTTTCCGGGGCGCTCCGTTCAATTGTTACACCGGGGTTGCCAACCATTGGGACGATTGGGACCAGATCACGGGCAACAAGCCGGGGCACATGGGCAAGCCGGTGCCGTTTGGCGATATCGCCGACGGCCTCAGCAATACGTTCCTGCTGTCCGAAGTGGTCCAGGGCCAGGGCGACGATTTGCGCGGCTTCAGTTGGTGGGGCGGGGCCTCCGGCTTCGTGACGTATATCAGCCCAAACAGCAATGAGCCGGATGTCGTGGAAGGCGGCTACTGCGAGAACCTCAAATACGGCAATCCGCCGTGCGTGTCGAATTCCACGGATGCCCAGCCCCGGCGAATGGGCGCGCGCAGTCGCCATCCGGGAGGTGTCAACGCCGCCATGTGTGATGGCCACGTCCTGTTTATCAAGAATGAGATCAACATCTTCGTCTGGCGGGCCCTGAGCACGAGCAAGGGTGGTGAATCGGTGAGCGAAAACGACATCTAGGCTGGGCACGATCCGAGCCTGTAACACTCAAGCTGGCCGAGCACACTGGGCATGTGTTCCTTACAATCCTGGTTTCCATCCCTGCCCGGCATCCTCTGCCTTTGCTCGGCCGCCGTTGCCAGCTGGATATTGTCCGCCAGACCGATTGGGGCCCAGGGCTATTCTCTGAGCGAAGCAGCCCAGCGCATGACCGTCGCCGCCGGCTTTCAAGCCAAGCTCGTAGCCGGCGAGCCCCTGATCCGCAAGCCGGCGGCGATCGAGTTCGACGACCGCGGCCGGCTTTGGGTCCTTCAGTATCTCCAATATCCCAACCCGGCTGGCCTGCAACGGGTGAAGGTGGACCGCTACTCCCGAACGGTCTACGATCGCATCCCGGAGCCGCCCCCCCGTGGGCCCAAGGGAGCCGATCGGATTACCATCTTGGAGGATATCGACGGCCAGGGGCGGGCCCACAAGGCGAAGGATTTTCTCTCCGGCTTGAATTTAGCCACCGGGATCGCCTTCGGGCACGGCGGCGTCTTTGTGTTGCAAGCACCGTACATGCTCTTTTACCCCGACCATGACGGGGACGATGTTCCCGATGGCGATCCCGAGGTGCTGCTCCGCGGCTTCGGCATGGAGGATGCGAGTGCCCTGGCCAACTCCCTGACCTGGGGCCCGGATGGTTGGCTTTATGGCTGCCAGGGGAGTACGGTGACAGCCCATATCCGCGGCATCGAATTCCAGCAGGGGATCTGGCGGTACCATCCGATTTCGCGCCGGTTCGAGCTGTTCTGTGAAGGCGGCGGCAATGCCTGGGGGCTGGACTTCGACCGCCACGGCAACCTGTTCTACAGCACCAATTACGGCGGCTTCTGCATGGTGCACGGCGTGCAGGGGGGCTACTACTGGAAACAGTTCGGCAAACACGGGGCCCTCCATAACCCTTACACTTACGGGTATTTTGACCATGTCCAACATCACAATTTCCGTGGTGGACATGTCACGGTGGGCGGCATCGTCTACCAGGGTGATTCCTTCCCCGAGCGGTTCCGCGGCAAGTACATCGCGGCCGACCTGCTCGGGCACAACATCTACTGGCACAACCTGGAGTCGGTTGGCTCGACGTTCCGCTCCGCCCACGGTGGCGAGATGCTCTTGTCCAACGACACCTGGTTCGCGCCCAGCGATGTAACCCTCGGGCCGGACGGGTCGATTTACATCGCTGACTGGCATGACAAGCGGACCGCCCACCCCGATCCCGACGCCGAGTGGGACCGCAGCCGTGGCCGCATCTACAAACTTGAGGCCGCGGGAGCGAAACGGAGCTCTGCCGCGGGAACTGTGGGGCTCGATCTCACCAAGCTGCCCAGCGACAAGCTGGTCGCACTGCTCTCTCACCCCAACGACTGGTATGTCCGCAAGGCACGCCGGATCCTCGCCGACCGGCGTGATCCGAAGGTTCTTGTTTCCTTGCGCAGCCTCGCCTTCGGTAGCGGCAATGATGCTCTCGCCCTTCAGGCGCTATGGGCTCTCTATGTGAGCGGCGGCTTCGACGAAGACTTGGCCGGCAAGCTCTTGGGCCATCGGAACCCCGATGTGCGCCGCTGGACCGTTCGTTTCCTGGGCGATGACAACCAGGTATCGCCGACGCTCAGCCGAAAACTGGCAGAGCTGGCGGAGACGGAATGCGACGTGACCGTGCGCAGTCAGTTGCTGTCCAGCGCGAAACGGCTCCCGGCCAGGGATGGGCTGCCGATCGTTCAACGAATCTTGCTGCGGAACCTCGACGGGCAGGATGCGCACATTCCGCTTTTGGCGTGGTGGGCCGTCGAACACCATGCGATCACCGCCACCGATCAGGTGCTGGACCTGTTTGCTTCACCAGCGGGTTGGAAGGCACCCCTCATCCGCGCGAGCATCCTGGAACGGCTCATGCGGCGGTACGCAGCCGAAGGAACCGAGGCAAGCTACACAGCCTGTGCCCGGCTCCTGACGTCGGCTTCCGCGCGGGAGAATCGACAGGGAATGCTCGCTGCGTTGGAGCAAGGCTTACAAGATCGGCCTACCAGCGCCGGCACCGATGCTGGGACACTCTTTGCGCATTTCGCGGCGGCCGAGCCAAAAGCTGCTGCCCCGCGTGTCCCGGTAAAAGCGATGCCGCCTGCCTTGGAAGCACGACTTGGCGCACTGTGGAAAGAAGATCCATCGGACTCGACACTCGTTTGCCTGATGGCACGGTTGGGCCACACTGCTGCGCGCGAACGGGCCCAGTCTCTGGCCAACGGTCCGAAAACCCGGGTCGAGATTCGTGTCAAGCTGCTGCAGCTTTTGGGCGAAATCGGAGGGCCGGCGGACGCGGCACCGCTGTTGGAGTTGCTGACTGGCCCGCAAGCTCCCCGGACGCCGGAAGCCGTGCAGCTTGCGGCCCTGGCAGCTTTGCAGCGTTTCGACCGAGATGAGATCGCCGCCCCATTGCTTCACGCCTATCCCAAGATGCCGGCCCGAGTCCGCGCCCGAACTGCGGAAGTCTTGTTCAGTCGACAATCGTGGACACTGCAGTTCCTGAAGGAAATCGATCGCGGCCAACTTCCTGCCAAGGAGATTGGCGTCGAGCAATTGCGCTTGGTGGCTCTGCACAAGGACAAGGAACTGGATCGCCTGGTGCGGAAGCATTGGGGCAACATCCAGCGCGGCACACCGGAAGACAAGCTGGCGGAAATGCGCCGGCTCAGCAATGATCTGCGCGCCGGCAGCGGCGACCCTGTCTCCGGCCGGGCGATCTTTCAGAAGCGCTGCGCCACTTGCCACCGCCTCTTCGATGAGGGAACCATTCTGGGCCCCGACCTCACCCATGCCAACCGCAACGACCGTGATTATCTGCTCGTGAGCCTGGTCGATCCGAGTGCCTTGATTCGCAAGGAATTCCTCAGCTACCACGTGCAAACCAAGGATGGCCGATTCCTGACCGGCCTGATCGCCGAGCAGAACCCCGGCACCATTACCCTTTTGGGAGCCAACAATGAGCGGACCCGGATCGCCTGGGATCGGATCGAAACCATCCAGGAATCTCCGGTCTCGCTCATGCCCGAAAATCTGCTGAAGGAGCTTACACCGCAAGAACTCCGAGACCTATTCAGCTATCTACAAAGCGAGAAACCGCCCGTGGTGAAAAATAATGCAGATAGCAAGTGACATCCGAGCTGGGTTCGGACTGGGAGATACCGATGGCTGGACATTTACCAAACAACGGCGGCTGCCGGTTTCCAACCGGGCTTTTCGGATCGAGCATGGTGATCCTGGCCGTGCTGAGCAGCCTGGCTCCGGCGGAAGGGAAGCGCGATGCACGGACCTACCACAATCGCCTGACGCCGATCGTCGATCCCCAACCGCTCTTGGCCAATCATCCGGAATTTGTCGAACCGATCCGTGAGACGGCCCGTTACGAGGCTCCGCCGCTGGTAGACGATCCGGGCGCGAATCTGCATGTGCGGGCCTGGCGATTTTCGTACAACGCCCGTGGCATCATCGAAATGCCGAATCATCTGGATGCTGCCCGGACTGCCCTCATCCTGGTTCACCCGTGGGGCATCGACGATGGCCAAGGCTGGCAGACTCCCGAACCGGCTGGTGCCGCCGACTTTTGCACGCCCGCCAAGAACCACCTAGCTGCCCGGCATACGCGGGAGGTGGTAAACCCGTTTTTGCAATCGCTGCGTGGCAAAGTCGCGCTGGTAATGCTGAGCCTGCCGGGCGATGAAGATCCCATCCGCAAGAAGCTGTACCGCTCCTTCACGAGCCGGCCCACAGAAGAGGAGCGGCGCCGGGGAATGGCCGAACTCAAGAACAAATTGAACAGCTTTTCCTACCGCGGCGGCCCGCTTCCATCGGTGCTCACGCTTTCCAGCGACCAACCCGTGGTGGATTATTTCCGCCACTTCCGTGGTCTGGACGCAGGACCCAAATTCAACAACGCCGGCTTTTGGGACTTGCCGATCCCGGTGACCAAGGACATTGACGTGCATTCCGAGGATGTAGTCATCTACGATGCCCAGGGATACGAACCGCTCGAGCGATTCCTCCGCCAGGAAAAGGTCCGGCACGTCCTACTGACGGGGTACTGCACCGACATGTGTTTCGAACGCACCGCCGCGGGTTATCGCAACCTGGCGCGCGACTTCAATGTATTCCTGGTCGGCGACGCCACGCTGGCCACGTTTCCTGCCAATCCTAGCCCGCGGTTTGCCACCAATGCGGCGATCTCCCTTGCCTCGCTCGACCAGTTGATCACCCAGATCTCTTGGATCAAGTACGAGCAATCCGCGCAGCGCAGGGGACGGTAGACCATTTTCGATTGGGGGGCGGCTATGGCTCTGGACCGCCGGCAATTCTTGGCCGCAAGCGCGGGGTGTCTTCTGGGCACTGCGCCGGCAGCCCGCGACGGCAAAGCCCTCATTGCCATCACACTCGATTTGGAAATGAGTCGTAACTTCCCGACCTGGGATCAGACGCACTGGGACTACGAGAAAGGCAATCTGAACGCCCAGACGAAGGAATACACGGTGGAAGCCTGTCGACGGGTGAAGGCGCGGGGAGGAGTAATCCATTGTTTCGCCGTCGGCCAGGTGCTGGAGCAGGAAAATACCGATTGGCTGAAAGGAATCGCCCAGGCCGGCCACTCGGTCGGTAATCACACGTACGACCATGTCAACGTGAAGGCGGTGAAGCCCGAGGAGATCCAGTTTCGTTTTCGCCGCGCTCCCTGGCTGATCCAGGGCAAGGGTGTGCGCGAAGTGATCCAGGAAAACATCCGCTTGACCAGTGCGGCACTCAAGACCCGGATCGGCATCGAACCGGCTGGCTTTCGTACGCCCGGTGGATTTGCCAATGGTCTGGCCGACCGGGCCGACGTCCAGCAAATGCTTCTCGACCTGGGCTTCACATGGGTCAGCAGCAAATACCCTTCTCACCCACTGGAGGAGCCAGGCAAGGAGCCGAATACCGACGTATTCGAAGGCATTGTTCAGGCGCAGCAGTCGGCCCAGCCGTTCGTCTACCCGAGTGGTCTGGTCGAGATTCCCATGAGTCCCATCAGTGACATCACGGCCTTTCGGGCCGGGCGCTGGAAGCTGGAGCATTTCCTGAGGGCGATTCGCCTCGGAGTGGGGTGGGCGATCGAGCAGCGTACAGTGTTTGATTTCCTGGCACACCCATCGTGTCTTTATGTCACTGATCCAGAGTTTCGGACGATCGACTTGGTCTGCGATCTGGTAAGGAAGGCCGGCGACCGTGCGGCGCTGGCCAACCTGGATGCGATTGCCCAACGGACCACGCAGGTGTTAGGGAAGTGAGCATGAGTGCCATGATTTCATTCGAAATGAAAATCATCGAACTGTTCCGTTTGGGAGATGGCCGGACGGCTCTCGTCGGGCCGATCGAAGGGAATGATGAATTCATCCGACCATGTCGGTGCGAATGGCTGATCGATGGTGTGCCAAGGTTGGTTATCCAGATTGAAGGCGAAACGATGACGACCGCAGTTCACCGGTGGGATATCGTTCTATCTCAACTCGGGATGCTGTCTCGTTGGACCGGCAGTTGCTGTCCAGGTCGGAATGCCTTTTGAGGCCGATATCCTGCGCAGCGGTTCAAGATAGCTCGGAGGGTTCTGTGGCAGCTTTGCAAAACTTCGGTACTGATGCAGCGACCCGTCGATGAATTCACAATCCTTTTATGCAGAGCTCGCTCGCCGTGCGCTCACCGGCTCCTTTTCACTGGCAACCGAGCTCTATCCAGGTTCGGCAGCAAGCCGGTGAGGAGACCGATCGATGGTAAGAACGAACAGACACGATATACAAAATCGATGCTGGTGCGATCCGCCAGGTGCCCGAGCACGGCACCGCCAAGCCCGGCCATGCCGAAGGCAAACCCGAAGAACAGACCGGCGATCAGGCCGACGCGCCGGGGAACGAGCTCTTGAGCGTAAACCAGGATCGCGGAAAACGCTGACGCCAAAATCAGACCGATCGGTACGGTCAAGATGGCCGTCCAGAACAGACTGGCATACGGAAGCACCAGCGTGAAGGGCAACACGCCCAGGATCGAACACCAGATGACCACCTTGAAGCCAACGCGATCCCCAATGGGCCCGCCGGCGAGCGTGCCCACCGCAACCGCGCCCAGGAAAATGAACAGATAGATTTGGGCCGCCTGGACCGATACGCCGAACTTGTCGATCAAGTAAAACGTGTAGTAGCTGCTCAGACTCACCAGGTAAAAATACTTGGAGAAAATGAGGCACAAGAGAATGGCAACGGCCAGGCCGATCTTGGCCGGCGAGAGGGCTGGACGATCATTGCTAGTTCCGGCGAACGATCGGACCGCCCGAGCCGAGAGATGATTCCGGTACCACCGGCCCACGCGGAAGAGCACGCCGATGGCCACGAGTGCGGCAATCGAAAACCAGGCGATGCTCGATTGCCCTCCGGGAACGACAATGAATGCGGCCAACAAGGGCCCAAGTGCGCCTCCTGCATTGCCGCCGACCTGAAACAGCGACTGGGCCAGGCCGTGCCGGCCACCGGAGGCCAGCCGAGCCATCCGCGAGGACTCCGGATGAAACACGGACGATCCTACGCCGACCATCCCGGCAGCGAGTAAGATCGCCGGGAAATTGCCCGCCTGTGAGAGCAGCACAAGACCGAAGAGCGTGAATCCCATGCCGACTGCCAGCGAGTAAGGCTTGGGGTAACGATCCGTATAGAGCCCGACCAGGGGTTGCAGCAACGAGGCCGTCGCCTGGAAGGTAAACGTGATGAGGCCGATCTGCGTGAAATTGAGCTGGAAACTTGTTTTCAGGATCGGGTAGACGGCGGGAATCAATGATTGGATCAGGTCATTGAGGAGGTGGGAGAAGCTAAGCGCCAGCAGGATGGTAAATACCGTACTCTCTTCGATCCTTCGGGTGTGTTGGCTCGGTGCTGTGCCGATGTTCATTCCCACAAGCGACCTCAATCCAAGAATTCGACCGCGGCTAGTCAGCGCGCGGTCCACGCCGATCATTGTACGAGAGACTCGAAACGGAACTTCGGTTCGCGCCAATGATCCATGCTGCGCGGGAAAAACATGGCAGCCGGCCGTGGCCTTGCGGCCGGGAACGGGACCAGGTAAGCTCAAGCCGTCGCCCTGGCATCCTAAGCGAACTCAACGGGTTTTCATCATGCAACGGCGATCGTTTCTCCAGACGTCTCTGGCTACCGTATGCTCGGCTGCTGCTTCGGGCTCTGCCTTCGGTGCGGACCGTGAAGGGAGTATTGTGTACGAACGGCGAACCTACACGATGCAGGCCGGCAAACAGCCCATCCTCGAAGCCTACCTGAGCAAGGCCCTGATCCCGGCGCTCAAGCGTCTCGGCATCGGTCCGGTGGGCGTGTTCGTGGAACAAATCGAGCGCCAACCGTCTCCGGTCCATGTCCTGATCGTGTACCCGTCGATCGATTTGGTCCCTACGCTGTCGAGCCGGCTGGCCGCGGACGAGGAGTATCGCAAAGCCGCCCAGGACTATCTCGCCGTTTCGGCGAGCGCGCCCGTTTACACCCGAATCGAAAGCTCGCTTTTGGTCCCGATCGAAGGGATGCCCCGGCTGGAAAAGCCGGACACGTCCAGACCGCGGTTGTTGAACCTGCGCATCTACGAAAGCCATAACGAGCGCGCCGCCAAGAAAAAAGTCGAAATGTTCAACAAGAGCGAACTGGCCATCTTCCGCCGGGACGGCCTTGCGCCGGTCTTCTTTGGCGAGACAATCATTGGTCCGGCGATGCCCAACCTCACCTACATGCTGGTCTTTCCCGATGAGGCCGGCCGAAAGGCAGCCTGGTCCCGCTTCGGGAGTGACCCGGAGTGGCAGAAGCTGCGCGCGATCCCCGAATATGCCGATAAGGAGATCGTATCCCACATCACCAATAAGATCCTGATCCCGACAGCGTTCTCGGAGATTTAGCATCACGCACCCAAAGGTGTCTGGAACTTTGATGGAGAGTTCCAGATACCTTTGGGTGCGTGGTTCTCAAGGGTCCTTGCCGGTTCCTGGCTGCGCCGCACAATAACCGTCTGTGCCAAACGAAATGCTGACGGGAAAACTGGGCCTTCTAAGAGCCCGTGCAGGATCATGCCGCATGAGCCTGACGCACCCGCGAAGGACCGTAGTCATCCTTCGTGGGTGCGTCAGGCTTGTATGCTGCTAAATCATGCACGGTGTGGCCGGCAGGGCGGACATAGCCACGATGAAATTCTTCCTCCTCATTCTGAAAAACCTGCGGCGCAACAAGCTGCGAACGGCGCTGACCGCCCTGGCAACGATGGTGTTGGTCTTCGTGGTCACGATGATCTGGACCGTCGTCTATTTCCTGGAGGCGTTCACCCAAGAAAAGTCGGGCAACCTCAAGGCCATTGTCACGGAACGCTGGCAGATGCCCAGCCAGATGCCGCTATCGTATGTGGGGCCGCTCAGCCACGGGGCTGCCCGCAAGGCTGGCGACAAAGAGCCCAAGGACTCGATGGCCTGGCAGTTTTACATCGGCACACTGGACGCCGTCAAAAAGACCCGCGAAAACATGGTAGTCTTGGTTGCCATGGATGTGCGCAAACTTCCCAGAAAGAGCCAGCGCGATGGCAAGGTTATCATCACCAAAGGCATGATCGATGACCTCGATCCCATCGACGAAGCCCTGATCGAGAAGCTCGCCCAGACGACGCAGGGCTGTCTGCTCGGCAAGAAACGTCTCAAGGCCCTCAACAAGAAGGTCGGAGAACGCTTCAAGATAACGGGGCTGGAATACACGGGGATCGACCTAGAGTTCGAGATTATCGGCGTGTTGCCCGAGGGGCGCTGGGACGAGAATGGCTTCATGAATGAGCGCTATCTCAACAACGCCATCGATGCCTACAAGGGCTTCGGCGGCACCAAACATCCTCTGGATCAGCGCCGCCTGAACATGTTCTGGGTGGAAGTCGGCAACAAGGAGGATTTCAGCCAAGTCATTGAGCAAATCAACACTTCTCCCACGTTCTCCGAGCGGCCCGTCAAGTGTGAGACGTTTGCCTCGCTGATCGCAAATTTTCTCGATTCCTACAGCGGGTTCATCTGGTTTATTCAGTGGGTGCTTGTGCCCGGCAGCATGTTTAGCATGGTCTTGCTGATCGCCAACGCCATCAGCCTCAACGTCCGGGAGCGGACCAAGGAGATGGCCGTGCTCAAGGTCATGGGATTTCAGCCCTGGCAGCTCCTTGTGCTGGTCCTGGGCGAGGCGCTGCTATTGGGCACCAGCAGCGGATTGCTGGCAGGCGGCTTGATCTACTTCATCGCCAACACCCTCGCCGGCGGAATCACTCTCCCCGGTTCGGAGCCTTTCCCGGTTCCCTGGATGGCCGTTGTGTGGGGCGCCAGTGTCGGCGGAGCCACGGCCCTGCTCGGAAGCTTCTTGCCGGCCTGGACGGCACGGACGATTAAGGCGTCGGAAGTGTTCGCGCGAGTGGCGTAAGACACGGGGTACTGCGTACTCGGTACCGCGCAGATCGGACATTCTCAACGTGACCATGAGTTATCAACTTCCTCCCTGGTTGTCCCTGATTGCCCCCCCCGCCGTGGCCGTGGCCCTCGTGGCGGCCCTGCTGGTAGCAGGGAAAGTGCCGCTCAGCTACAACCTGCGCAACTTGCGAATCCGCTGGAAAACCACCGTCTTGACCGCCCTGGCGTTCACAGTGGTCGTGGCCCTGCTGATGGTGATGCACGCCTTCGCCACGGGCATCCAGCGGTTGAGCCAAGGCAGCGGCCAGCCTGCCAACGTCATCGTCCTTTCCGATGGGGCCAGCGATGAGCTGTATAGCAACCTGCCCTTGAGCGAAACCAGCGACCTCGCCCGCCAGGAGGGCGTCCTGCGCGACACCGCCGGCCGGCCCCTGTGTAGCCGCGAAGTCTACGTGTTCATCAACCAGCCGGTTCCGGTCCGGGAGGGCCAACGCCCCAAGCACCGCTTCCTGGCCATCCGGGGTGTCGAGGAGCCCAGCGTGTCCGCGCTGGTTCATGGCCTGGAGTTGTCGAGCGGCACCTGGTTTTCGGAAGCCGGCGTCCGAGACCTGTCCTCCGCGAACCGGGAGCGGGCCAGCACCGCGTCGCCTTATGCCCATGTCGAAGCCGTCCTCGGAGAGGGACTGGCCCGTGAATTTGGCCGGGACCGGGACAAGGAATCATTGGAGGTCGGCGACGTATTTCCACTTGGCCCCCGACAGGGCGTCGTTGTCGGCATCATGCGGGGTGCAGACACGACGTTCGGTTCCGAGGTCTGGGCCAAGCGCCAAAAGATCGGCGAAATCTTCGGCAAGGAAACTTTCTACACATCCCTGGTGCTACGCACCGACGGGCCGGCACGGGCTCAGCAGCTGGCCCAGTGGCTGTCGCGCGACTTCAAGAAGGTGGCGGTGTCGGCCATGACCGAGACGGAATACTTCGCCAAAATGAGCGAGGTCAACGAGCAGCTTCTCGGCGCGATTTACTTCGTGGCCGGCATCATGGCCCTGGGCGGCGTCTTCGGCGTCATGAACACGATGTTCGCCGCCATCCGCCAGCGCACCACGGACATTGGCGTGCTCCGCATCCTCGGCTTCGCCCGCTGGCAAGTGCTGGTGTCGTTCCTGCTGGAGGCGATGGTGATCGCTGCCTTGGGAGGGGTGCTCGGCTGCGGGCTGGGTTACCTCGTCAACGGCATGAATACCAACAGCGTCGTCGGCACCAGCGGTGGGGGAATGAAACGGCTCTCATTCCAGATGATCGTGGACGGCAACACGCTGGCGGCGGCCGTTCTATTCACGCTGGTCATGGGTTTTTTGGGCGGTCTGTTACCTGCCATGTCGGCGATGCGCCAGAAACCGCTGGAATCCTTGCGGTAGGCGTGCGTCCGCCGTTACGGGATCAACTGATAAGTCACGAAGGCAATGCGCCGGCTGTCCGGGGACCAACAGGGGACGTTGATCGTTCCCTGGCCGCCGAAGAACCGGCCGAGCACATCAATCTGCTTGCTGCTCAGGGTCATCCGACGCAGGGTCACATCTTTGTTTGCGGGATGGCCGGTGACATCTTTTTCATACGACAAGAACACGAGATACCGGCCGTCCGGCGAGGGATGGGGGAACCAATTGTTGTACTCGTCCGCGGTAATCGGCTCCTGTTCGCTGCCGTCGGGATTCATGCGCCAGATCTGCATCCGGCCGGCGCGCTCGGAATTGAAGTAAATAGTACGGCCATCAGGAGAATATTCCGGACCATCGTCCAGCCCCTTGGCCGTCGTCAAGCGCTTCTCTTCGCCCCCCGTGGCGGGGATGCTGTAGATATCGAACTCGCCGCCCCGCTCGCCGCAGTAAACGAGTGTCCGGCCATCGGGCGACCACCCGTGCCAGTAGGATGGGCCCAGCGGCGTGATGAGCTTCGGTGTGCCGCCAGTGATCGGCAGCGTGTAAATCAGCGACCTTCGCTGCCCCTGGGATTGATCGCTGATGGCCAGGAGCGATCCGTCCGGGGAGACGCCGTGGTCGTTGTTGCAGCGCGTGGCGAATCCGGTGTCGATGACCTCCGGCTTGCCGCCGGCGACGGGAATGCAGTGAATTCGGCCGGCACTGTTGAAGATCAGCGTCCGGCCATCATGCAGCCAGTTGGGGGCTTCGATGCGCGTGGGGGTGACATAGACGATACGGCGATCGGTCGAGGCAATCGCCTGCGTTTCGAGCATGCTGTACAGCACCGGGGATCGCGCCGGGGCAGGAAAGGAAGTGGTTAACGCCATGTTCGCGAACACGGCTTTCTCGATCAGATCCCTGTTGTGGGCACACACGCCGATCCCCACGAGGAACGGCTCTTCGAACGAGACGCGCACGGCCGCACCGGAGAAACGCAGCTCCTCCCCCTTGGCCGCCAAGTAGAGCAGGGCGTACTTGCCCCGCTTTTCGAGGCGCACCCGGCTGGGGGCTGAGACGTTGGTCTGCACTTCATGCGTGGCGGCTCCCTTGGCGTCGCGGAACTGCAATGAAGTCAGGCCGTCGCCATGCACCGCGACATCCACGTAGGCAGCATCCGCCTCGGGGCTTTGCCGGATCATGAGGCATGCCTTGCGGTGCGGCTCCGTGCCCTGCCTGAGGAAGGAAATATCGGCCGTCAGGGCAACGTCTCCGGAGACTTGCTTCCAGGCAAAATGGAAGGCGTCTCGGGTGGCCCACATGTTCTCGCCGCTGCCGGCCACGGTGTAGCTCCGTGTCATGGCGTCGTAAGCCACCGAACCGGGATGGAGTACGGTACCCACGTCGGCCTGATGCTCGAAGATCCCCAGCGGGGTCGATGGGGGCGGGGTAGGAGGCTGTTCCTTGCTCGGGAATTTTCCGGCCAGCGCGTCCTTGACCGGGACCCCGAAGACCGGCGTGGCGGTATATTTCCAGTCCGAGATCAGACGGGGGCCGGCCCGGGGATGCAGGTCCCAGGCGGTCCAGTCCCAATCGTGATCGTGCAGGGCACGGAGCACGTCCCGTACCCACTGCTCCGCATGGGGGCCGGCGGAGGCTGCACCCTTCTCCTCGGTCCCAAATTCGCTCACGATGATGGGAATCACCTTCGTGGCGGCCTCCATCTTCGCGGTCCACTGCTCGACCGTATCCCCCTTGATCGGGTACGTATGGTTAGCGTAGATGACGCCATTTCCGTTGGGATCGGAAAGCTGCTTTCCCTTCAGGAACCCGGACATGTCATAGGCCCAATTGAGGCCGCCGGCGATGATGACATTGTTCGCCCCGGTTGCGCGCACGGCATCGAGCAGCGGCTGCATGCCGACAGCTTCGAAGGTCAGCTCCGTGCCAGTCCGCCGGTTGCGCTCTGTTACCTTGCCGCCCGCCAGCCAAATGTCCCAGCTCACATCGTGTGGCTCGTTGTACAGATCGAACAGGACGGCCGGATGGTTCTTGTACGCCGCCGCCAAATCTTTCCAGAACAGCAGACTGTTCTGATCAGGCATTACGCGCTGGCCGATATTCTTGCCCCATGCGCCGGCATCGGACCAGTGCAAGTCCAGGATGACGTAACAACCCTGTCCGGCGCAGATATCCACAACCTGCCGAACCAGGGCGCGGTACGCTTTCCCTTGGTCTTTCTGTTCCGGTGCCTTGCCGAACCAGCGGTCTTGAGACAGCGGCAGACGGATAACGTTTGCATGCCAATCCTTGATGGCCACGCGGACCGTGTCGAGGATGTGCCCTTCGCCATCGCTGGTCCATTCCAGGGAGGCGGCGTTGACGCCGCGGAGCCGTACCCGCTCCCCGCGGCGATTGACGAGCTGGGTATGGACCACTTTCAACGGGAGGGGTAAGGAGGATTCCGTCTCCTGGGACCCCATCCGCCCTGGCAGTGCGGGATCCAGGAGCATTGCCACGCTCAGTGCCAACGCAATCCGCAACATGACGCGCTCTCCGGTTCGCATGGTTCGGTTTTCACTTTGCCGCGGCGGCCAGCTCATCCAGCAATCGGGCACACAGTAGCATCGACCGGCCGTTGTGATAAGCCCCCTGCCACATGGAAGTCCGCGACGTACCGGCAGGGGAGCCGTCGGCTGTCCGCGTTGCCCACCAGCTTCCTTCCCGAGCGACCTGGTATTTTTCGACGAAATCAAGCGTCTGGGCAAAGGTGTCGTAGTACTCCCGTCGGCCCGTGAGCTTGAACATTTCCAGCATGGACACCAGCGCCTCGGCCTCGACCCACCATTCTTTCTTCGTGTCATCAGCGTCCTTGCCGAGCGGTCCGGTGTAGTAAAACCCGCCGTGGATGCGGTCGTAGCCGTGGCGAAGGCTGTAGCCGACCAGCCCTTCTGCCCAGCCGCGGAGCAAAGCCGGTGGGTGGCCCAGGGCGCGGGCAGCATCGAGGCAAAGCCACGCCCCTTCTACGTCATGGCCATAGCTGGCTCGCAAATTCCGCGGCGTTTCGATCGGCTTCCAGTCGGGAGTGAAGCCGTCTGTGTTGCAGCCGTACTGGGGTAGACGGATCGTCAGCGTGTTGATGGCCAGCAGTTCGTCCAGGCGGCGACGCACCTGCGGATCGGGCCAGACTCGGTAGAGTTCGGTGATGGCTTCGAGGACGTGCAGGTGAGTATTAAACGTCTTGGTACCGGGCGGGCCGATGAAGGATGGTTCCTTGGGATTGGTGATCGGCTGCCAGTCCGCCGAGAAGAACTCAATGTAGCCGCCGTTCGCTCCGTCGTGGGCCTTGGACTCCAGGGTGCGGAAAAGATCCTTGGCGGCGGCCAGGGCAGCAGGTTCGCCGCTGGCTCGATGGTAGGCGGCCAGGGCATAAAGGGTGAACGCATTCAGGTAGACGTGCTTGTGGGTATCCGTGGGCAGGCCGGCATCCGATACCTTGGCGAAGTAACCGCCGTGATCCCGGTCGCGGAACTTCCCTTCGAGGAAATCGAACCCTGACTTGGCGGCGGCGAGGGCAGCCTCCTTTTCGATCCCGGCCGCGGCGAGCGTACTGAAAAACCAGAGCTGCCGAGCCTGGAGCGTGACAAATTTCTCTCCCGTGGGGGCGAACCGATTCCCGTGAAGCGACTCGAAGTAGCCGCCGTTCTTCCGATCCACGCAGGCGGGAAGATAGAAGTCGATGATGCTTGTTTTGAGGATCTGGCGGCAGCGGCGCGCTTGTGCCGGGAAGTCGGCATGGGAGGGGCCTGGGGATGCCTTCGGCGAATCGCCGTAGATAAACGGTATTGCCGATAATAGTGTAAACAGAAGAAACCCGGTGACGAGAGATGAAAGCGTGCGGTAGAGCATGGATCCTCCGCTTCACGCAGGTTTATGGACCCCTTTGTGTAGCCTTCGCATATCCTATGTATCCCTGGGGAAGGAGACATAGGCGTGGATGCGACCAGCCCACAATCGGAGACGGCTCGTGTTGTCCTCGCCCTTGGAAGAGTGCATAATCAATTCCGGGTTCGCCAAAGAGGAAAGGCCAATACCGTATGGACAACGGGAGCGTGAACCGAAGAAACCTCGCCGCAACCCTAACCGTAGGAATTCTGCTTGCCGGATGGGTCCCCTCCTTGGCCAGCGCAGCCGACCCTACCGAGCCACCGTTGGCACGCCGCTTTGCCGAGGTCGTGCAGCCGTTTTTGAAGAACTACTGCCTGGCTTGCCACGGCACGCAAAAACACGAAGCAAAGCTCGACTTGAGTGCCTTTACGTCCCCAGCCGCGATTGCGAAGCATTCTCACCTCTGGGACCGAGTGCTCGAACGGCTCGAAGCCGAGGAGATGCCGCCGGAGAGGGCAGCACGGCATCCCAAGCCGCACGAACGCCGGGAGGTCATCGAATGCATCCGAGAGCTGCGCGCCCAGGAAGCGCACCGCCATGCGGGAGATCCGGGCATGGTGCTGGCACGACGGTTGAGCAATGCCGAGTTCGATTACACCATTCGCGATCTGACTGGCGTCGATATCCGGCCGACACGCGAATTCCCGGTCGATCCCGCCAACGAGGCGGGATTCGATAATTCCGGTGAATCGTTGACCATGTCGCCGGCCCTGCTGAAGAAATACCTGGCGGCCGTGCGGCTGGTTGCGGACCACCTCGTCCTCAAGCCTCAGGGCTTCGTTTTTGCGCCGCACAGTGCGGTCACCGATACGGACCGCGATAAATATTGCGTTCAGCGGATCATCGCTTTTTACCAACGGCATCGGGTCGATTACGCCGACTATTTCCTGGCTGCGTGGCGCTTCCGCCATCGCCGGGCACTGGGCAAGGCAGATGCATCGCTGCGCGATTTTGCCGCGGAAGCGGGGCTCAGTGCCAAGTACCTGACGACAATCTGGTCGCTGTTGACGGAAGCGTCGCCGCCCGCTGGCCCACTGGCGGATGTGCAGGCCAAGTGGCGGGAATTACCAGCCGATGCCGAGAAACAGAACGAAGCTCAGAGCGGTTGCGAACGTTTACGTGATCTCGTCATTCGCTTGCGTAAAGAATTCGCGCCCCACGTGGAGCGGCTACAGGTTAAAGGCATCTCCCCCGGTAGCCAGCCGTTGCTGCTGTGGCGAAATGGCCAGCTCGCCGCCCAGCACATGCGGTACACTGGGGACAGCAGCTCGGCCGGAGCGGCGGCGCTGGCACAGTTCTGCCGGGTATTCCCCGATGCGTTCGTGATCACGGAGCGGGCGCCGTACTACGATGCCAGCACCAGCGCAAAGGGGCGCCTGCTCAGTGCCGGCTTTCACCTGATGCAGGGTTACTACCGCGATGATGCGCCGCTGTGCGAGCTGGTTTTGGACGAGGCTGCCCGCTGCGAACTGAATTCGCTCTGGGACGAGCTGCATTTCGTGACTCGAGACCCCATCCGGCAATACAAGGACTTCATTTTTTTTGAGCGGGCCGAGCCCCCCCGGTTCATGCAGGAGGCGGCGTTCGATTTTGCCCGCTCCGAAGACAAGGATGCCACGTCGGAAGCGAAGATCGAGCGTTTGCGCCAGGCCTATTTGGCCAAGGCGCGAACCAACGGGGCGAGCGCTCCGGCACTGGAGGCCATCGACACGTATTTCGCAACCATTTCCACGCAGATTCGCCAGGTCGAGCAAGCTCGTCGGGCCGCGGAGCCGAGCCATCTCGCCGCGCTGCAAACGTTTGCCACCCGGGCCTATCGCCGGCCACTGTCGCCGGCGGAACGGGACGGCCTGGTCACGTTTTACCGCGAGCTGCGCGACCAGGACCAACTGAGCCACGAAGATGCGATCCGCGATACGGTCGCCCGGATCTTGCTGTCGCCGCACTTTTGTTACCGGTTGGACCTGCCCGAGGCGGGGGAAACCGTGCGCCCGCTTTCGGATTATGCCCTGGCTAGCCGCCTGAGTTATTTCCTCTGGTCGAGCATGCCCGATGCGGAACTGCTGGCTCATGCCGCCGCCGGGGATTTGCACCAACCGGAGGTGCTCGTCGCCCAGGCACGCCGTCTGCTCCACGACGACCGCATCCGCGGCCTGGCCGAGCAATTCGCCGGCGATTGGCTGGAATTCCGCCGCTTCGAGGAGCAGAACACAGTCGATCGGGCGCGGTTCCCGAGCTTTACCAGCGATCTCCGCCAGGCCATGGCCGAGGAGCCGGTTCGCTTTTTCTTCCACGTGGCCCGCCAGAATCGTTGCGTGCTCGATTTCCTCGATGCCGATTACACGTTCGTCAATCCGGTGCTGGCGAAGCACTATGGCATGCCCGTTCCTAATGGCGGTCCTGACCACTGGGTTCAGGTGGACGAGGCGCACCGCTATGGCCGGGGAGGCTTGCTGCCAATGGCTGTCTTCCTGACCAAGAATTCGCCCGGCCTACGCACCAGTCCCGTCAAGCGTGGCTACTGGGTCGTGCGCCGCCTGCTGGGGGAACACATTCCCGCACCGCCGCCGGAAGTTCCCGAGCTTCCCAAAGATGAAGCGCAGCTGGGCGAGCAGACGCTGCCGCAGCTCCTGGCCCGGCATCGCGAGCACCCAGCCTGCGCAGGCTGCCATCAACGATTCGATTCGATCGGTCTGGCGTTCGAGGGTTACGGCCCGGTCGGTGAACGCCGTACTCTCGATCTCGGTGGCCGACCTGTCGATGCCAAGGCAACTTACCCCGACGGCAACGAACGGACGGGGCTCGAAGGCTTGCACCGCTATTTGTCTGAAAAGCGGCAAAAGGAATTTGTGGAGAATCTCTGCCGCAAGTTGTTCGTCTATGCCCTGGGACGCACTCTGGTGCTGTCAGATCAGCCGGCCATCGCAGCGATGCAGACCCGGCTCGTTGCGGATGATTACGGCTTTGAAAGCCTGGTTCGGTCCATTGTCACCAGTCCTCAATTCCTGAACAAACGTGGCCGAAATGATCCACGGGAATGAAAGGCTCGATCCATCCATGAAACCCACCGATTCTCGCATCGACCGGCGCACCGTTCTCCGTGGCGTCGGGGTTGCCATAGCCCTTCCCTGGCTCGAATCCATTCCGGTATGGGGCAGTGAGGCGGCGACCAATAGCGTTCCGGCGTTCCCCAAACGGTTCGCCACGCTTTTCATGGGCAATGGGGTCAACCCAAACCATTGGTGGGCCAAAGGGACCGGCCCGGACATGGCCCTGAGCAAGAGCCTGGAGCCCCTGGCCGGCTTTAAATCCAAGCTGAACGTCCTCACAGGCCTGTTCAACAAGAACGCCACCGGGGTTGGCATTCATCCGGGCCAGACCGGCAATATTCTCTCGGGTGCAGCGCTCCAGAAAGGCGCTGTGCTCAAGGGAGGAATCAGCATCGATCAGCTACTCGCCAGCCGGCTGGGCGAAGCAACGCCGCAACCCAGCCTCGTCCTCGGCTGCGAGCAGCCGATCACCGGCTATCACGAGACGAATTTCTCGATGGCGTACAGCTCCCATATTTCCTGGCAAGACGCGGCCTCGCCGGTCCCGATGGAGGTGTATCCCGCGCTGGCCTTCGACAGCCTGTTCGAAAACCAGGGGAGCAAGCGCACCTTGAGCATCCTCGACCGGGTCCGGGAGGATGCCGCGCAACTCAATCGCCAGGTCAGCCGGGCGGATCAAGCCAAGCTCGACGAATATCTGACGAGTGTCCGGGAAGTGGAAAAGCGGATTGACCAGGCGCGGTCGCACCAGAGCCAGGCTTCCGACCGGGCCCGCGATCGGGGCCGGCCTGTGTTCACCATGCAACGGCCGGACAACGGCTTGCCCGAAGATATCCGCGAACACATGCGGCTAATGTGCGACATTATTGCCCTGGCGTTTCAGACCGATAAGACACGGGTGGCTACGCTCTTGCTCTGTCGCGATCTGTCCGGTCTTTTCTATCCCTTCCTGAACGTGCGCACCGCCCACCATCCGACGTCTCATGACGATCAATCCGATGCCTATGAGCGGATCACCCGTTATTACGTCAGCCAGCTCGCTTACCTGGCCAGCCGACTCGATGCGATGCCGGAGGGTGAGCAGAGCGTGCTGGATCATTCGTGTTTGCTGTTCATCTCCAATTTGTGGTCGGGAACGCGGCACGATTCGAGCAAAGTCCCCCTTCTCTTGGTCGGCGGACTCGGCGGAACGTTGAAAGCCGGACGGGTTCTGGACTATCGGGACAAGGGGGATGAACATCGCAAGCTTTGCAGCCTTTATCTTTCCCTCATGGACTGCATGGACGTGAAGCTGGATCGGTTCGGCGACGCCGCCACGCGCCTCGCCGATCTGTGAGGCGGATACGGCTGCCGCTTCAGTTCGTCGAACCGACGGCCTCCTTCTTTTGCTCGGCCCGGCCCAGCCCGAATTGGTCGCCGGTGCGGACGACCGTGTCGCCCTGGAAGACAATCTCGACCATCTTCTCGCTATGGACCTCGCGGCCCTTTTCATCTTGCAGGGCCACCAGGATTTTCTTGGTCTGCGTATCGATCACTTCGCCGGTGCTCGGATAGGCATACCGGCCATCCAGGCTAAACGTCACCCAGCCGGGTTGTTCGCGGAGCTGAATGCTAGCCATTTGCCGGGGCGGCAGGACGCGGGCATCAAAGATATGCACATGGCTATTGGGCCCATCGACCACCCAGACTTCTTTCTCGTCCGGGGTGAGTCCGACACCGTGGCTGGGACAGCCGTGCCGCTTCGGAATCCCCTTCTGGAAATGCTCTACCTCCACGCGATGGAGCATTTTGCAGGTTGTCAGATCGCCAATCTCGAAACCGAGGCAATCATTGACGTTGACCAAGCACAGTGTCTTGGCCGCATTAACCGTGAACGGCCGAATGGGACCATCGAAGGGACCCACCGACTGGACGACCTTCTGCGTCTGCGTATCGACGACCGTGAGAATGCGGGAACGGAGCCCGGCCAGGTAAGCTCGGGAGCCGTCGAGGCTGCAAATCGTGTTGTGGGCGCCGCTGTGCGTCACGATCTGCGTAACCACTTCACCGCTGGCCGCGTCCACAACGTTCCAGTGCTCCCCCTCCAGAGAGGGAACGTAAAGCAACTTACCGTCGGGCGTGATCGACATCCGGTCGCAGCCGCCAGGCAAGGCTTTCTCCCAGAGCGGTTTTTCGGTGCGCAGGTCGAGGCAGTAAAGCTTGGTCAGCGTCGTGAAATAGAGCCGTTGGCTGTGGGTGTTGGCGCAAATGCCTTTGATGTTCTCGGGTTTGGGCACCTGGCTGGCCGGAGTCTCGATCCGTTTGACGAAGCGGTGGCCATGATCCATGTCGAAGACGAGAATGCCGGCGCCGCCGTACTGGAGGTAATTGCGGATGCCGGGCGCCGCCACGTACAGCAGATGACGCTCCTTGTTGGCGGGCTCCGCAGATCGCATACCGGAGGCCATCGAGCCCAGGAGTACGAGGGCTCCCAAGAAACCGCCCAGCGTCCGCACCATCTTGCTCATCGTCACCATCATCGCCCTGGCTCCTCGAAAATTCATTGGCGGCGTACCGCAACGTCGGGAATTCAAGATTGCAGCATAATGCGTAAACCGCCCGAAACGAAGTGTAAATTGGCTGTTTCGGTGCGTTTACACTTCCCGGACGTTCCTCCACTCAAAAACCGGCTGCCCCGAGCGGGTATACCAGAATAAGAATCGGCAAAGCAACCGGTTACGGTCTTTGCGAGAAAGTTTTGCTGCCAACAAAACCGGGCTCGGCATATCTGTGGCACCGCATGTGCGATAACCAGGTCACACCGCCTTGCGCGAGGGAGCAGGAGAATGCTCCGTTGCAAGTCGAGTACGATGGCGACCCTCGGAACGCGCCACAAGGTAGAGCCCAGTAGCAGCAGGCCTGAGAGGAGGCCTCCGATGTTTATCGATGGCACGCACCGGCGTTGGGTGGCCGCGTTTTTGTTGCTTGCGCTGCTGGCCTCCGCCCTGTATCTAGCGCCCCGGCCGCGCGCTACCGCAAGCACTTGGCCGGGGCTGCTGTTCGGATTGGGCGGCACGGGGTTGGCGGTATTTTGCGGGCTCTTGACCGGGCGGAAAACGCTTCTCCGCATGCAACACGGAGCGTGCTGGCGTTTGCTCCGCTCTTCCGTGTGGGAGAAGGGGCACATTTATTTCGGTCTGCTGAGTTGTCTGCTGCTTCATTTCCACGGTGGCTTCCGCATGGGCGGTCCGCTGACCTCGGTTCTCGTGGTAGTTCTCTGGGCCATCATTGTCAGCGGCCTCGCCGGTCTTCTCTTTCGGCACCTCCTGGTATTGACCAAGGCTGGCAGGGAAGGAAAAGGGCGAACGGCAGCGCGCATCATTTCTACCGGTCATTTCCTCACTCAGCAGCTGCATGTGCCCTTGACGCTGACGCTCTTCGTCCTGGGAACGGTGCACGCCGTGATGGAACTCTTCTACTGATTCCGCCCTGTCCGAGCCCCCCCGGGGCGCGGCGAAGTCCGCTGGAGACACAACATGGCCCAGCCCCCAGCGTCTCGCCTCGTGCATTGGCTCTCCTTCCTGGCCATCCTGGTTCTGCCTATTGTGCCGATTGGTTATCTGCTGGCCCGGCATTCCCTAGAAGTGGAAGGGCTGTTCCTGCCCGGCTCTCTGGCGGCCGCCCATCAAGGCTTCACCTGCAAGGAATGCCATGTCGAGCCGTGGCGGGGCTGGCATAAAGTATCTGGGGGAGACCGTCAATCGGCGGCCATCATGGACGGAGTCTGTGCGCAGTGTCATGGCGGACTTCTCGACGGTTCCGTGTCTCCCTCTCCGGTAGACCTGCGTCCGGGATTGATCGTCCGGCCTGAAATCGTCGCCCCGCATCACCCCCGCCAAATCCCGGCCGACGTCGGCAATTGCACGGATTGTCACCAAGACCACCAGGGAGAGAAGGGATTGCTTCAGGTCACGGATGAATCATGCCGGCGCTGTCACAGCAATTTGCGGACGGTGGATGGCCGGCACACGTTTTACCCCCAGCTGACGGCGTTCGACGCGGACCATCATCCACCGTTTGGGTGGTGGCGGAAAGACGGAGTTCAGGACCCAGGTGCGCTTCGTTTCAACCATCAGATACACCTTGATCTCGATGGCCACCGATTGCACGGCATCGATGAGCCACGGAGCCGGCTGAAGAGACAAGCGTGTGGCTTTTGCCACCAACCCGATTCCCGGGGACGTGGCATGGCCCCGGTTCGCTACGATCAGCACTGCGCCCAATGCCATCCGCTCACGGTGCAGATTGCGGCGGAGACGCAGGACGGCCGCGTGCAACACGCAGTGCAGGCATTCTGTCAGGAACCCGCTCCGCATGGGACGCCCGCCATGGTGCTGGCGGTCCTGCGCGAGCGCCTGCGACTGTTGGCCGAGCAGAATCCAACGATCGGCAGCAACGAAGAGACCACCGAACCGACTCGTCGCATCCCAGGCCGGCAACCGATGCCGCCTGCTCCGCGCACGCCTTCCGGCTGGGTTGATCACCAGGCTGCGGTGCTGGGGCGTCTGCTCTTTGATGCTCCAGGAGGATGCCGGTACTGCCATCTCGAAAAACAAGCCGCCCGACCCGCGGCAAGTCTTCCCGAGTATAAGCGGACCCATCTGCCCGCTTCCTGGTTTCCCTTTGCCAAGTTCAGCCATGCCCGGCACGGTCTCATGCCGTGCAGCGATTGCCACGACAAGGCGCGGACCAGCACCCGCACCTCGGACGTGCTCATGCCGTCGCTGCCAAAGTGCCTGGAGTGCCATCGCAACCAGCCGGGTCCAGGCATCCACGCCCGCGCCGATTGTCTGGAGTGCCATCAGTACCATGCCCCTGATCTTCCGAGCCACCAGCCGCACTAAAAGGACAGCTTGCGAGACGGTCCGGCCCGGCGTAATCTGTTGGAAGCCGTGCATCGGGGCCACCAAGCTCTGGGATTGCGAGAACCGGCGATGGCACACCAATTTCCAAATCTACTGCCGGATGAGGAGGATCGTTCCGCGTCATGGCCAACTCGCCGCCACGTCCTCCAGATCGGCAGCTTGGCCGGCATGGGACTGCTTCTGCCCGATTTGCTGCGTGCCCAAACTCAGATCGGTACAGCGGCGAAGGGCACGTTTGGCCGGGCGAAATCGGTGATCGTACTTTACCTCCACGGTGGCCACGCCCAGCAGGAAACCTGGGATCCCAAGCCCGACGGTCCTTACCCCGAACGCGGTGAGTTCGGTGCCATCGCCACCAGCTTGCCGGGAGCCCGTATCAGTGAATTGCTGCCGAGTTCCGCCCGGTTGATGCACAAGCTGGCCGTCATCCGTTCGCTCAGTCACGCCAACGCCAACCATGTGCAGGCCAGCCTTCCCGCCCTGACCGGCCATGCCCATCCGCCCAGCGAGGAGAGCCGGGGCGACTTTCCGCCTTCCCCCAGTGATTTTCCCCCTTTCGGAGCCGTGCTGGACCATTTGCGTCCGCCCGGTAAGTTGCCGACGTGGGTCCAGGCCGGCCCGCTGATGCGCCGAGCGAACGGCACGGTATTGCATGGTCAATCGCCTGGATTTCTTGGCAGCAAACACAGCCCCCTGGTCATCGATCAGGATCTGATCGCGGAAGACGTCCGCATCGGAGCCGTCACCCCGGATCCCGAGTTGTCGCTGGATCGTCTATCGGGCCGCCGCGATCTCTTGCAACATATCGATAACCAGCGTCGCCTCCTGGACAGGAACGCCGAAACCCGCAGCCTGGACACGCATCAGCAGCGGGCGCTGAACCTGCTGACGTCGGCGGCAGTTGGCCAAGCGTTTCAGCTCGCTGCCGAGCCCGCGGCCATCCGTGATCGCTATGGCCGGACGCAATTCGGCCAATGTTGTCTGCTGGCCCGGCGGCTGGCGGAGGCCGGCGTACCCATGATCAACGTCCATTACTGCCGGACACCGATGGGATCGTGGGACACGCATAGCCAGCATTTCCGGCAGATGAAGGAGTCGCTCTGTCCGATCTTCGATGCGGCGTTTTCCAGCCTGGTCGCCGACCTGGATCAGCGGGGCCTGCTGCGACAAACCTTGGTGTTGGCGACGGCGGAGTTTGGCCGGACGCCGAAGGTCAATTCCAGCGCCGGCCGCGATCATTGGCCGTGGGTCTACTCGGTGGCCCTGGCCGGCGGCGGCGCCGCTGCGGGAGTAGTGGTAGGTTCCTCCGACAAGAGTGCCGCGTATCCGACCTCTCATCCGCATGATCCCCGCGACCTGGCCGCGACGGTCTATCATTTGCTCGGCGTGCCAGCCGACACGATCGTCCAGGATCAAACCCATCGACCCTATCCGCTTGTGATCGGGCAGCAGATCGACGGGCTGCTGGCGTGAGTGGGGAAGGAGGTTGCTCCATGCCCGAACCGCGGCTCCGGATTCTGGTCATCGGCGCCCATCCCGATGATGCCGATATCAAGACGGGCGGAACGGCAGCGCAGTGGTGTCGCCTGGGCCATGTGGTCCGATTGGTCAGCTTGACCAATGGCCAGGCCGGGCATCAAACGATGTACGGCCCCCAACTCGCCCACCGACGCCGGGCTGAGGCTGAGGCGGCCGCCGCGGTCATCGGTGCGACTTACGAGGTGCTGGACAATTCCGACGGCGAGCTGGATGACCGGCTGGAATATCGGCACCAGGTGATCCGTCTGATCCGAACCTTCCGTCCCGATTTGATCCTCACGCACCGTCCCACCGATTATCATGCCGATCATCGCTTCACGGGCCTGCTCGTTCAGGATGCGTCTTATCTGCTCACGGTCCCCGCCATCTGTCCCGAGACGCCGCATCTGGAGCGTAGCCCCGTCATTGCGTACTTTTCCGATGCGTTTACGAAGCCGTGCCGCTTCGAGCCGCATGTGGTGGTCGATATCGACGCGGAATTCGACCGGTTGGTGGGCATGTTGCATTGCCACCAGTCGCAGTGTTACGAATGGCTGCCCTATAACGCCGGCTATCTCGACCAGGTGCCGGCCGGTGAAGCAGAGCGGCGCCGCTGGCTGGCCGAGCGCATCGGCCGGCGCATCGCGCCCCTGGCGAATCGGTACCGTGATTTGCTGGTACGGACTTACGGTCCGGTACGGGGTGGCCAGGTGAAAGCCATCGAGGCGTTCGAAGTCTCGGAGTATGGCGCCCCGCTCGATGCCGCGGCGCGAGCCCGGCTCTTTCCGTTTCTGCCCGCCGGCTCGGGCGTCGGTTCGACATTTGTCGGCAAGGAGTGGGTGGACATCCCTGAAGAAGAGTGAACGCGGCCTACAGATGCCGCCGCTCGACGAAAACGGACTCCTTAGGCCCTGACGGCAACCTTTACGTCAACAGTTTCGGCACGAATAGCGTGATGCGTTACGACGGAACTACGGGTGCGCCCTGGCCCGCTCCGGGGCAAACGGATACCTTCTTCGTGCCCAGTCGCAGTGGCGGGCTGCAAGGCCCTGGCGGGTTGGTCTTCGTCGGGACGGTAATCTATACGTCACCAGCCAGACGAACAGCGTTCTGCGTTACAGCGGAACCACAGGAGACTTTATCGATGCCTTTGCTCCTGCAAGCCCCGGTGGGCTGAATAACCCAAGAGGTCTGGCCTTTGGTCCTGACGGCAACCTCTATGTCACAAGTTTCAACACCATCCTACGCTACGACGGAATCATGGGCGCGCCTCTGCCCCGAAGCGGGCAGCTGGGAGTCGTCTTCGCTTACCAAGACGGGATGAATGCCGCTGGTGGCTTGGTTTTTGGCCCCGACGGCAACCTGTACGTTGCCGACGGGAACAGCTCGAGATTTAGCATCCTGCGCTTTCGTGGAGTAACGGGAGAATTCATCGACACATTCATTCCCGGCAATTTTACTACGCTTGTGTTCGGACGCGACAACAACATCTACGCCACGAGGGCGACTGCCAACAGCGTGCTACGCTACGACGGGACAACCGGGGCCTTTATCGATGAATTCATTCCAACGGGAAGCGGTGGGCTGAATAGTCCCTCGTACCTCTTTTTCACAAACAGTGACCCTACGACTCTGGCCTATGTACCCCTGCCGCAGAGTCGCTTCCTGCTCACGGCCGTGCCAACCGCCGTCGCGGCCACGCCGTTCGACATCACGGTCACCGCCCTGGATTCCTCTGGCAACATCGACACCGCCTATCAAGGCACGGTGACATTCTCCACCAGCGACCCCGATTCCGGCGTCGTGCTGCCAGCCGACTACGCGTTCACCACCGGCATCGGCGGCGATAACGGCGTGCACACCTTCTCCAGCGGGGTCACGCTCATTACCGTGGGCGACCAAACCCTCACAAGTACCGACACGGTAAGCGGCATCACCGGCAGTGTTACCGTCACGGTTGGGCCTTGAGATGCGCTGACTCGCTCCGTGCGCTTCGAGTTTGCGAACGCCGCGGAGCGGAACTGCCACTGTTCCGGCATCCTATGGTGCTCGATCTGGGCGCCTGAGCCGCATGCGGTCTCAGGTGCCCTGTCTGCTTCACACGGATCGGCCCTCCACTAACCCCTCCCCAGCCAAACGCAGATGGAGCTGGTTGCTGCCCTGCCGGCGGCGTCAAAACGACAACAGAGGAAGCGAAGAGCTGGGCGACAACGACAAGAAACAGCACCATTCATCGTTGACTGACTTGACCACGGGACAAGGCGCTGGTCGATCGCATCCGCAACAACGGCATTCCGTGGGTGGGCATCCTCGAGCCGCTGCGACAGGCACTTCCTGATGTGCTCAACGACCGCAACAAGATCGCATACGATCTTGTGCGCGGGTTCATGGACGAGGTTTTTGGGCCGGACAGGTGGCAGACCGAGCGCCGTCCCAGCAAGAGCAGTTCTGGAACAACCACATGGATCGTGGTGATGAAGTAGTCAAATCGACCCGCAGGAATAAAACGAGCCGCCCAATAGGGTCGGCTCGTTTGCCATCGGGAACGTGCTGGGCTTACCAGCAGCGCTAGCCGTACGCACTCGCAGGCGGCGAAGACCACGACCCCGCGCTCGGCGCCTACCTTGACGGCTAGCCAAAGAAGCCAGTCCCCTCTCCGGCACCGCCACTACGCCTTCCCGGAATTGGGGTGGGCGGCTCCCCACTCGATCGTCTTGTTGCAGGCACCGAGTTCCTTCAGATGAAGTTGTAGGGCGTTTGTAATTCACCCCGCCTGTTCGGGTCGGAGGGCCAAAAGATCGGCTCGATCCCGTGTTCGATCTGAGGCTCGATCACGCACACGGTGTTGTGGCCGAACACTTCGCAGAGAACATCGTTCCTCATCGCCGTGTCCGACCGGCTGCGAACATGATCCCGGAATTTCGCCTTGATCATCTTGAAACTGACCTCGACGTTGCTGCGCTTGTGGTAGTGGTCGAGGAACTTGGCGCACCGGGACTGGTGGTCGTGAAACTTCCGATCCCAAAGCGGTCCTGCACTCTCGGTGGCGTCCACCTTGAATGGGAGGAACGGCTCGGTTTCGGCCTCGAACGCGAGTTCGATGTTCTTCTTGGGCGGGTAGGCTTTGTCCGCCGCGACATCGTAAGACCTGGAAATCCCTTGCTCCCCACTCCCCAGGGGAGTAGCATGGGGTCGGCAAAAACTCTCCCCTTACCTTGCGAATCGCGGATGCCCGGCAGCGAGATGTCGTCCCACTTCGGAACACACTCCACCGCGGGCGTCCGAGGTGACGATCGGAGTGCCTGTTTCTCCATTCCGTTAGGGAGGTGTGGTCATGAGCCGAACACGTCCGCGTGGCCTGGGGGGTTTTACCCTGATCGAACTCCTGGTGGTGATCGCCATCATCGCCGTCTTGATCGGCCTGCTCCTGCCGGCGGTGCAGAAGATCCGCGAGGCGGCCAACCGCATGCAGTGCAGCAACAACCTCAAACAGATCGGCCTCGCGCTGCACAATTACCACGATGTCAACAAGCAATTTCCCTACGAAAACACCAACGTCAGCGATAGCGTCCGCTGCAACTGGGCAGCCCACATTTTCCCTTACATCGAGCAGCCCTTCAGTCCGACCGTCACCGGCCCGACACAGACCATCGGCGGGAATACCGTCCCCAACCCCGGGATTCGCAACGATGCGATCAACAACACCTTTGTAGTCAAAATCTACATTTGCCCCTCGGATAACCAAATCATCAGCCTCGACCAAACCCATGCCTTGGGCGACTATTTGGCCGTCAACGCTCCCAATACCGATCAGCGCGATTACTGGAACACGAATACCCAGGGAGTGTTCGTGTACCAGTGCCACAACACCGTAAACATCTCGATCACTGACTCGCATGCCGCCGTCCGAACCACCGGCCCGCCCACGACCATGGCCAGCATCACCGATGGCACCTCGAACACGCTCGCCGTGGGGGAGCGACCGCCGGTTCCGGATACTGGCCCCTCCTCCAACGGCAATGCGGGTTTTTGCGGAGCGTGGGTTTATAGCGAAATTGACAGTGCCCTGGGGCTGCCGAACACAAAGCAGTGGTGCGCGGTGGTGGACGAGCAAGGCAACGCCTGCCCTTCCGGCAAACAGTGGTTCCAGCCTCCCGCCGGGGGAGGAAAAGGAAGCTGGTGCGACGGCAACCATTTCTGGAGCCGGCACCCCGGCGGCGGCAACTGGGCCTTTGCCGATGGCTCAGTGCATTTCCTGACCTATCAGATCGGCATCACGATCCAGGCAGCCCTGGCTACGAAGAACGGCGGAGAAGTCATTCCGGGGGATATTTACTAACTCGTTGGGCGGCGGTGCGCCCAACCGAGCAGTTGGGCGCGCCGCCGCCAAGCCACCGAACCATCCAAAGCGGCCTCGTGAAAATAAGGAGAGCAGACGATGAGTCCGATCTCTTCCGCCCGGTCCGGCGTAGCGTTGGCGATCAGCTTCCTGCCGCTTGTCATGGGCTGTGGCGGCACGGGCGATGTGTCCGGCCAGGTCCGTTACAAGGGCAAGCCGCTTGTCTGCGGAACGGTCCAATTCGAGGCAAATGATAAAACCTTCAAGCAGGGAAACATCAACCGAGACGGCAGCTACTCCATCGAAGGGGTGCCCGTCGGCGAGACCAGGGTGGCCGTCAATAGCCCCAATCCCAAGAGCGGCGACTTCCAGCCGCTCCAGCGCGAAGGCCGGCCGCCGGCACCGCCCCGACCCGACATCCCCGGCTGGTTCCCGATTCCGCCGGAATACCAGGATCTCAGCAAACCCCGCTTGACCTACACCGTCAAAAGCGGCAGCAACACGATCGACATCGATTTGAAATGACCAGCTGGCTTACTTCCGCGAGGATCCTTTGCATGCATGTTCGCTGGGGAATCGGAGCCTGTTTGGCCGTGGGTCTGAGCCTTGCCTTCACGCACGGCCAAGAGAAGAGACCCGAGCCGATCCGTCCAAAGGACGGCCTCACCAAGCTGTTCAACGGCAAGGATTTGACCGGCGTGTACACCTGGCTGAAAGACACCCACCGCGAAGATCCCCGTAAAGTTTTCACGGTCGCGGATGGGTTGCTACACATTTCGGGAGACGGTTATGGCTACATTGCCACGGACAGAGAATACCGAGATTATCATGTAACTGTTGAATACCGATGGGGCAAGCGCACCGATGGCGGTACAACCGTGCGTAACTCCGGCATTCTCTTGCACGGCGTCGGTCCGGATGGCGGCGCCGGGGGAACCTGGATGTCCTCGATCGAATGCCAACTGGCTCAGGGCTGCGTCGGCGATCTGATTGTGATTCGCGGGAAGGACGACAACCAGCAAACGATTCCGGTCCAACTGACCAGCGACACAGTCCTAGGCCCCGACCAACACCCCCGCTGGAAACAAGGAGGCCAGTCACGTGTCTTCACCAAAGGGCAGCTGTGGTGGTCACTCCACGATCCCGACTTCAAGGAACTGCTCGATACACGTGGCAAGCACGATGTCGAGAGTCCAGTGGGTGAGTGGAACCGCGTGGAGTGTCGGTGCGATGGCAAACGGATCACGGTCCAGGTCAACGGAACCACCGTCAACGAATGCTACGACACGTTCCCCGCCGCCGGCAAGATCTTGCTCCAGTCGGAAGGTTTCGAGCTGTTTGTCCGGAAGTTTGAGTTGCAGCCTCTACGACCCTACAAGGAGTAATCATGCCCACAACCCGGATCGGTTGCCATCTTTCCCCGTGGACGCGGCGAGAGTTCCTCAAGTCCTCAGCGACGGCCGCGGGCGGCGCCCTGGTAGCAAGCTTACCGCTCGATTCGTGCATCCATGCGGCCGGCAGCGACCTGTTGCGCGTCGGCCTCATCGGCTGCGGCAGCCGCGGCACCGGGGCGGCGACGCAGGCGCTCAAGGCCGATCCGAACGTTCGCCTCGTGGCCATGGGCGATGCCTTCAGCGACCGCCTGGAAAAAAGCCTTGCCACCCTGAAGCAGGATGCCGCGGTGGCCAACAAGGTGGACGTAAAACCCGAGCACCGTTTCGTCGGCTTTGATGCCTACCAGCAGGTCCTGGCCAGCGGCGTCGATGTGGTGCTCCTGTGTACGCCGCCGCACTTCCGCCCGGCGCACCTCAGCGCGGCCGTCGAGGCGGGCAAGCACATTTTCGCGGAGAAACCGGTCGCGGTCGATGCCCCCGGCGTTCGCTCCGTATTGGCCAGCTGCGAGCTGGCCAAGAAGAAAAAGCTGTCGCTGGTTTCCGGCCTGTGTCTCCGCTATGATTTTGGTTTTCGGGAAACGGTTCGCCGCCTCCATGATGGAGCGGTGGGAGAAGTTCGGGTCTTGCAAGCCAACGATCTGCGCGGCTCGAACTGGGCCAAGCCACGCCAGCCGGACTGGAGCGACATGCAATGGCAGATGCGCAACTGGTACAATTTCACCTGGCTTTCGGGCGACTTCAACGTCGAGCAGCATGTCCACTTCCTGGATGTCTGTGCCTGGGTAATGCAGAATGAGTATCCCGTCCGTGCGATCGGAATGGGCGGCCGGCAAGTGCGTACCGGCCCCGAAGCCGGGCACATTTATGATCATTTTGCCGTGGTCTACGAGTACGCCAACGGCGCCAAGCTCTTCAGCACCTGCCGGCAACAACCCGGCTGCGCCAAGGACATGAGTGCTCATGTGATCGGGAGCAAGGGCCGGGCTGAACTCTCGGAACGCCGCAAAGGGCTCACGATCCACACGGACAACGATTGGCATTACACCGGACCGACCAACGATATGTACCAGACGGAACATGATGAATTGTTCGCCAGCATCCGCTCGGGCAAACCGATCCACAACGGCGACTACATGACCAAGAGCACGTTGCTGGCGATCCTGGGCCGGATGGCCGCCTACACAGGGCAGGCAATCACCTGGGAGATGGCACTGGCATCGAAGGAAGATCTGAGTCCGCCGGCTTATGAGTGGAATATTCCGCTCGCGGTGCCGCCGGTGGCGATGCCGGGGAAGACGAAGTTTCTGTGATTACGAATTGAAAATCGGTCGGGGAGGACCTGGCATCGGAAGGGTTTCACACCATGCGTTGTCTCATCATCGGATTCGTGTATCTTCTCGCCGCCTGGCCGGCGTGGATGGGACCGGGGCTACTTCGGGCACAGGAAAAGCTATCGGTGCTTCCGGCTGCCGAGGAACCCGAGCCGCGGAAGATGCTCTACCGTTACCTGTTGGCCCAGGCCCAGAAACAGTTCGATGCTCGCCGGGCCGCCATCGCTACACTCAAGACACCGGCCGACATCCAGAAGCGACAACAGCAGATCAAGACCCGTTTCCTCGAAGCGCTGGGCGGCTTTCCCGAAAGGACGCCGCTCCATGCCCGGACGGTCGGTACTCAGCAGCGAGATGGCTATCGGATTGAAAAGGTGATCTTCGAGAGCCGGCCTCAGCATCATGTGACGGCCACGCTGTATTTGCCTGACGGAACACCTCCTTTCCCAGGTGTCTTGATGCCGATCGGCCACAGTCCCAATGGCAAGGCCGCCGAGACCACACAGCGCGGCGCCATCCTGCTGGCTCGCAACGGCCTGGCTGCGCTGGCGTATGATCCCATTGGCCAGGGCGAACGGTGGCAACTCCTGGACCGCCAGGGCAAGCCTACCCTGGGAAACAGCACCACCGAGCACACCCTGGCTGGCATCGGGGCACTGCTTAATGGACAGAATACGGCCACGTACCGGATCTGGGACGGCATCCGCAGTCTGGATTATCTGACCTCGCGCCCGGAAATCGATCCGCAGCGGATCGGCTGCACCGGCTGCTCGGGGGGCGGCACGTTGACTTCGTACCTGATGGCGCTGGACGACCGAATCACCGTGGCCGCCCCGAGCTGCTATCTCACCTCGCTGGAACGACTGTTTGCGACCATCGGGCCCCAGGATGCCGAGCAGAACATCACCGGCCAGGTTGCGTTCGGGATGGACCACGCCGATTACATCACCCTACATGCTCCGCGGCCGACGCTGATCTGTGCCGCGACCCACGACTTCTTCGATATCCAGGGGACCTGGACCACGTTCCGCGAAGCCAAACGGATTTATGGACTGTTGGGCCACAGCGAACGAATGGACCTGGTCGAAGCAGATTCCGGACATGGGTTCTCCCGGCCGCATCGCGAAGCGATGGTGCGGTGGATGCGCCGCTGGCTGCTCGGTAAGGACGATGCTCCGGTCGAATCGGACTTCCCGATTGCCGCGGATGCCGATCTGCAATGTACCCGCAGTGGCCAGGTCCTGGAGGAATTCAAAGGCAAGTCGGTCTTCACTCTCAACGCGGAAAAGGCCCAGGAGTTGGCCACGCAGCGGAACACGGCCCCGAGCGCTCTGGCACAGCCTCCTGACCGTGCCCCAACAGCGGAACTACTCAAGAATGTGGCCCGCTTGATCGCTGTCCCACTACCCGTCTCCGCGGCCAAGCGCAAAGATCTGGGAAGCCTGCAACGTGCTGGCTACCGCATCGACAAGGTAATGTTTACGACCGAACCGGGCATCACCGTTCCGGGTTTGCTGTGTGTGACACGCCCGGAGTCTTCGAAGGGCGGGCCCCGCCCCCTGGTGCTCTATTTCCAGGACAAGGGCATGGCAGCCGATGCGGGTCCCGGGGGCGCCCTGGAGAAACTCGTCCAGAGTGGCCAGCGCGTTCTGGCCCTGGACTTGCGTGGGTTTGGCGAGACTGCCCCGGGAACTCCCGCCGCCGGCCGGCCCAACTACCTCGGCGTCGATTTCAAGGAGGCCTTTCTCGGGCTGCACCTGGACCGGCCTTTGCTGGGTCAGCGCGTTCAGGATATCCTGTCCATCGTGGAGACCCTCGCCGCCGATACGCCGGAAGGGTTTCACGTCCTGGCCCACGGCAAGACCGGGCCGATCGCGCTGCACGCCGCGGCCCTCGATCGGCGGATCCAACAGCTGACGCTGGAGCAAGCGCTCGTTTCCTGGTCGAACGTGGTACACACGCCCATCAGTCACGACCAGCTCGCCAGCGTCGTCCCCGGCGTTCTCAAGTCGTACGATCTGCCGGAGCTGGCCGCCACGTTGGCTCCTCGTCCCCTGACGATCCGCCGAAGCGTGGATGCCGCGGGCCAGCCGTTGACTCCGGCAGGTCTGGAAAGCGTGTATGCCCCCGTTCGGTCGGCTTACCACCGCCTCCAGGCCGACGGCCATCTGGTTCTGGAAACAGGAGCTTCGGCAGCCGAGCGTTAACCTTGCAGCCACCGAGAGGAGAAAACCATGTTCACCCGTGGAATTGATCGCCGGCGGTTTTTGCAAGTGGGAACCGTTGCGTGCATGGGGCTGGCTGCGCCGGCCGTGGCACGGTCAGGAGACCGTGCTGCCGCGGCATCCGGCAAGCCCACGCAGTTCCAAATCGCCTGTATGACGCTCCCCTATGCCGCCTTTCCGCTGATGCGGGCGCTGACGGGCCTGCAAACGGCGGGCTATCGGTTCGTGGCCTGGGGCACCAATCACAAGGAAAACGGCGGCAAACCGACACCCGTCTTGGCCGGCGACGCACCACCCGATCAAGCGAAAGAGCTGGCCAAGCGCTGCCGCGGTCTGGGATTGGAACCGGTCATGATGTTTGGTCCGCCGCCGGAAAATCCCGAGGCACTCGAGCAGCGCATCCGTCAGGCCGCCGCGGCAGGGATTGGTCAAGTGCTCACGATGGGAAATACGAAGGGCAACGATCCCAAAGTCTGGGTCCGCAACTTCAAGGAGCTGGGACCGATCGCCCGGGATCACGGTGTAACCATCGTCGTCAAGCAGCACGGTGGCAACACCGGCACCGGGGCTGAGCTGGTCGAGATCATCCGCGAAGTCCATGACGATGGCGTCAAGATCAGCTACGATGCCGGCAACGTCATGGACTACCACAAGATCGACCCATTGCCCGATATCCGCAAGTGTGCCGGCGAGGTCCGAAGTTTTTGCATCAAGGACCATCGCCAGTTTCCACGGGACGAGGATTGCGGCCCCGGTTTCGGGGAGATCGATCATTACAAGCTGCTCGCCCCGGTCGCCTTCACGGGCCGGGTGATGCCGCTCTGCTGCGAGAACATCTTTGCCCCGGTCGTCCCCCGGCCAACCGATCCGGAGGGCATCGATGCCCTGGCCAAGCGGGCACGGGAGTTCTTGACCGTGGTGATCGCGGGGTTGCAGACACGTTGAGAGACGAGCCCCGACCGTCAGGGATGCCGACGGTCTCTCGCGGTCGGGGCTGGTAAGAATCTCCAAGGATGCGACGGATGAATATGCTTGGCACGGTTCTCCTGGGCGCGATCCTCTCCGTTAGCGCGGAGCAGGCTGCCGATCCTTCGGAAACCTCGCCCCAGCCGACCTTCTGGATCATCCCGCACACGCACTGGGAAGGAGCCGTCTTCAAAACGCGCGAGCAGTACCTGGAAATGGGCCTGCCGCATCTCCTCAAGGCGCTCCGTCTCCTGAAGACGCAGCCCAACTACCGCTTCGTTCTCGACCAGGTCGCCTACGTCAAGCCGTTCCTGGAACGCTATCCCGAAGAAGAAGCCGACTTCCGCCGATTCGTGGCCGAGGGCCGGCTCCAGCTCGTTCTGGGGATGGATATCATGCCCGATGTCAACATGCCCGGAGGCGAGACGTTCATCCGCCAGGTCCAGTATGGCAAGGGATACTACCGCAAGAAGTTCGGCGTCGATGTCACCGCCGGCTGGCTAATTGACACGTTTGGCCATCATGCCCAGATGCCGCAGTTACTCACCCGCTCTGGGTATCGGTCGTTTTGGTTTTCGCGCGGCGTGCCGAGACCCGATTTTCCGTCGGAATTCCTGTGGGAAGGGATCGACGGCACACGCATTCCCGCCTTTTGGCTCCCCTACAGCTACGGGCTGCTCTACCGTTCGCCCCGAGACTTGTCGCGCTTTGGTGCGTTCATGAAGAGGCGGTTCGAGATGCTGACGCCGAATGCGCGCGGAACCGACCGGGTCGGCCTCTCCGGCGTGGATGTCTCCGAGCCGGAAGAACACCTTGCTCCGCTGGTGGAGGCGTATAACCGGCAAAAGGATCGGCCCTTGACTCTGCGATTGGCTGTGCCCGACGATTTTGAACGGGTCGTCACTCAGCGCAAGGATTGGCCCGTATTTCAGGGAGAACTGAACCCGATTTTCCAGGGAACCTACAGCAGCCGGATCGAATTGAAACAGCAGATGCGAAGCATGGAACAGCTGCTCACAACCGCCGAAAAGCTAGACGCCCTGGCACGCTGGCTCGGAATTCCAGGCGACGACCAGGCACTGTGGCAAGCGTGGGAGCCGGTGCTGTTCAATTTGACCCATGACCTGGCATCGGGGGTCATGACGGATCACGTCTACGAAGACACAGGTCGCAGCTATCAGTTTGCCGAGCGCCTGGCACGAGAGCGCATCGAAACAAAATGGGCCGCGTTCGCCGACCGAATCGACACCCGCGGCGAAGGAATTCCCGTGGTCGTGTTCAATACGCTGGGCTGGCCACGGACCGAGGTCGCCGACGTGAAGGTCGGTTTCCCCGATCCGGGCGTGGCGAGCGCCGTCGTCACCGATTCGACCGGGCAAGCCGTGCCGGTCCAGATCAGCGAAGCGATACACGATGGTGATGGGAGTCTGAGGACGGTTCGGCTCGCTTTCCTGGCGCGGAATGTGCCCGCCCTGGGCTATCACATCTACCACGTCGTGGCCAAGCAAACCGCCGGCCCAGCTCCGCCGAAAGCCGAGACCGACGATACGCTGGAGAACGAGTTTTATCGGCTCACCGTGGATCCGTTGACGGGCGCGATCACCAGCCTCATGGCCAAGGCCGACAACTGGGAGGTCGTGAGCAGCCCGGCCAACATCGTCGTGCGGCAGCCGGATCATGGCGACCTGTGGGAGCTGTACCAGGGTCTGGACGGAGGCAGCAAGATTGCCATGACCCGCAAGCAGCCGATCCCGCGTCCGGGCCAGGCCCTCTTCAGCTCCGAGTTTCAAGCGAAGCCCGGCACCATCCTCCGAGGACCGGTCTTCTCCGAATTCCGGGTCGCGCATCCCTTGGGCAACGGCACCTTCACGACGTCCGTTCGGCTCACGGCCGGCCTGCGCCGTATCGATCTACGCACCACGCTCGTCAATCAGGAGAAGTTTGTTCGCTACCAAGCATTGTTCCCGACCACGATCCGCGCGGGCAAGAGCTTCCACGCCATTCCCTTCGGTGCGATGGAACGGCCGGCCGGGATCGAGTTTGCGGCCCAGGATTGGGTCGATTATGGCGACGGCCGGCGCGGACTGGCTCTACTCAACCACGGTTTACCGGGAAATGTTCAGACGGACGGGACCCTGATGCTCTCTCTGCTGCGGTCGCATACGCTGGGGGCCTATGGTTTCGGCGGCGGCTACGAGCCGGGCATGTCGTCCGATTCGGGGCTCCAGTTGGGAAAAGAGCGAACGTTGCAGTATAGCCTTGTTCCCCACGGCGGCGATTGGCGTGAGGCCGGCGTTTATCGGGATGGCTTGGAATTCAATCATCCCCTGATTTGCGCAAAGATTCGGCCGCACGATGGTCCTCTGCCCAAACGCTGGGGACTGGTGGAGGTTTCCCATCCCAATGTGGTGATTTCAGCGCTCAAACCGGGACCCGACGGCACGACGGTAGTGCGGGTGTACGAAGCGACCGGTCGAGCGGCCACCGATGTGAAGCTCACGGTCCGGGCGAAAGTGTTGTCGGCACGGGAGTGCAACCTCCTGGAGGATCTCGGACAAGAAATGAAAACCGAAGCAAACACCCTGCACTTCGATCTGCCCGCGTTCACGATCAAGACGTTTGCCCTGAAGCTGGAGCCGGCATCGGCGAACTCCCGTTAGGCAGCCGTCCTGGCTACGCCAGGCGTGTCAGCACCACGCTGTTGCCGTGGGTGCCTCCACGGTAGGTGATCTGAAACTGGTAGCCGCTTTGAGCAAAGACGGTTCCTTCCTCCAGTCCGCCGAATGTGCCACGGATTGGGGCAGACCCCGTATTGGTCAAGATCTCGAAACTACTTCCTACCGGCGGTGCGAAGCCGAGGGCGAGGCTCAACGTGCTGCCGCCCAGATCCACCGGACCACCTGCCTGAAGCTGGGCGTAGCCGGTGCCCGCCTCGCTGCCGCTGAGCAGAGTTCGGAAGGTCGTCGCGGGGTTCAACGTGACCGTGCTGCGGACACGGAGAATCCCCGCGTGGTTGTCCCCGGGTGCTACGGTGCCTTCCACGCCCGTGATCGCATCGACCGCACCCACCCCGCTGAGCGATCCGCCCAGCAGCCGAACTCCGCCGGTGATGTTCATGGGCCCGGTGGAGCTGATGAGCATGCCGTTGAGAATCGCCAGGCCGCTGCTGAACGTCTGCGGAGCCGTGCCGGCCCGGTAGGTGCCGCCCAGGATGGCCGCCGCTCCGGTCCCACTCACGGCGTGGTCGTTGGCATCGAAGGTGCCCACTCCATTATTGAAGCTGCCCAGGACGGTCAGATCGCTGGCCAAGCGCAGGGTGCCACGGGCCGTGTGATTGACATTACCGAACCGGCTGCCACTGCCGGCTTGCAGCGTTTGCGTGCCGGCGCCGGCGAAATAGACCGCATTGGTCCCCGCGGTGACGCTCATGCCGCCGTTCACGATCACCGAATCGGTAAACGAGATCGCACTGCCGGCGGTGCTCAGATTCCCGGCCACGGTGGTGATGCCATTGGGATTGGCGTAGAACTGCGAGCCGGTGGTGGTCACAGCTCCCAGCTGCACATCGCTGCCGGGACTCGGGCCGCGGTTGACCACGGAGACCGAGCCGGCGGCCACGGTCTGCATGGTAATGGCGCCGCTATCGGGATGGTTCAGACCTGCGCCATCACGCAGCTCCACCGTGAGCGCCCCTGAGCCGGTGTCGAGGCTGGTGCCCGGAGCCATGGTGATGGCCGCCTGGCCGGGATCGCGCTCCGCATCCACCACGCCATTGGCCTGTTGATCGTTGGCAATCAGCGTCAGGTCGCCGTTATCGGTGGTGATGGACGCGTTGAGCACAAGGCTGCGGCCAGCTTGCAACGTCAAGGCGCCACCGTGACCACTGCCGCTGACGGTGATCGGCGAGTTGACGGTGATGTCGTTGCTCGCCTGGAGGACCATGGCGGTGCCGGTGTTCAGCGTGCGGGTGAGGAACGCCGATGTCACGGTAAAGGACTGGCTTGCAGTAATCCCGTACGTGGGCTGCGCGGGATCCGCGAAGCCGGCCGTGATTCGGCCTGGAGTTGGAGGAGCCACGAAAAACGTGTGCTCGATCGAATTCTCTATGAGAGTGTGTGGGATACTGCCTGGCCCTGCGAAGATGAGGTGACCTGGCAGACTGTTTTGTGGCGTAAGGTTGGCACGACCATCCCAGGTTTGGCCCGAGGTTCCACTTACCCATGTTACTTCCTGGAGCTTGCCCGTCTCAATCAGGTAGTTACCGTTGCTCAAAACGGTAATGCTAGGCGACGTCAGATAA
>DATGIQ010000017.1:0-3583 GCA_035295665.1 Gemmataceae bacterium
AAAAGCCAGCACATCCACAAAGCGGAGAAGACCGACGCGGCGCACTTCCCGCCGAATGCGCCGCCAGAGGCGCTGGCGGGTTTCGTCGAGAACCACAATGCCGCTCAATTGCGAAAAGGAAGCCAGCCACCGCGCCAGCCCTTGCAAATCGAGAGCGGCGTCGGCGTGGCAGATTAGCACGGTCCGCATTGCATCGATCATAAGAACCCCTCCGAGGATCGGCTTCCGAGCCAGGGGGGAGATGGAATGTCTCATCAAACGCTGCTAAAGTATCATAATTCAGACGAACCGCCCCGGAGACACTACACGGAGTGAGCGCATGAAATTCTGCACCAAGCGAATAATATGGCTGGCTGCTCTCTTGGCCTTGACCCTGACGAGTTTACTCCCAGGTGAACCCCGGGCAGGAAACGATCCGCCACGGACCGGCAAGGCCG
Source organism: Gemmataceae bacterium (assembly GCA_035295665.1). Lineage (GTDB taxonomy): Bacteria > Planctomycetota > Planctomycetia > Gemmatales > Gemmataceae > DATGIQ01. The sequence continues at coordinate 438 of DATGIQ010000017.1, forward strand.
CGGGGTACTGGGCGGATGCGATCGGCGACCGTCTCCTCCCCAGCTGGGTAGAAAAGCGCGTTCACGAATTGGAGGTAACTCCTGCGGAGCGGCGTCTCGACGAGATCGGATGGGCCAAGGATATTCGCGATGCGCTGCGCCTGGCCAAGAAGCACGGCCGGCCGGTATTCTTGTTCACCCATCTCGGGCGGATGGCCATCGGCCGCTGCTGAGGCGGTGCGTTCACCATGAGGGCGAGTTCGCTCTCCGACGCCAAGGTGATCAGCCTTCTGAACCGCTATTTCGTGCCGGTGTTTGTCTCCAGCGAAGACGACGCTCATTGGGGAACCGGCGACCCGGCCGAAAAAGCGGAGTACGGCCGGATCTACACCGAAGCCTCCAAGGCCGGTCTGTCGACCGGTACGGTTCACGTTTACATTCTCAACCCACAAGGCCATCCCATCGATTCGCTGCACGTAGCCCAGGCATGCCAGCCGGAACACCTGATTCCTCTATTGGAGCGGGCGGTGCAATCGTTGAAGCCGCGGCCGGGCGCTCCGGTCGTGAAACCGGGTTCGCTATCGGCGCCGCCCAAACACGATGCCGACGCCTTGGTCCTCCATTTGACATCGCGGGTGGTCAAGCCCGGCAGCGGCTGGGATAAATTTCCCGTGGAGAACTGGATCGTGCTGAAGCGGGCGCAGTGGACCAAGTTCCTTCCGCCTCGAAACCTCGATTCTGGCAAATCGTGGGACATCGACAAGGAGACGGCGAGCGAGCTGTTGACCTATTTCTATCCGGCGACCGAGAACAACGCGGTGTCCACCAACCGTATCGAGCAGGAGGAGATGAAAGGTCGGATCCTTTCCCAGCGTGACGGCCTCACGCGAGTCCGGCTTTGGGGCAAATTGAAGATGCAGCACAATTTTTATTACAAAGACGACGGCAACATGGTCACGGCCAACCTGATTGGCTTTCTGGATTATGATCCGCAGAAAAAGACGATTCGAAGCTTCGAGATGACCACGGACGAAGCCAGCTATGCGCGCGGGACGTTCGCGGTGGCGGTTCGGTCGGTTCCCTGAGTGCAGCGAAACGAAGGGGACAGAATTAGCATGCCCAAGACGTCGTCCATCACGAAACCTAAATGCCGCTGGTTGCGTGGGCTGATACTGGGCGTCCTCGTTTGTGTAGGAAGTTTTCTGGGGTTCGTGTGGTGGTGGTTACCGGTTGCCGGCGCGTTACGCTGGCGGACGTTTTTACGCAGAACCGGTGACGGCAACAGGCGAGAAGCTGAGCCTTTTGACGGATACGGGGGGCGGATTGTTCCTAACGAACGCCTGTGCCGAGCGGTGTGGCATGACTCGCATCAACGTTCTGGGTCAACCCCGTGCATGCCTGCCCCGCTTTCGGCCCGATGCCTGGATTCCCGAGCCAACGGGAGGAGAGCGCTGGATCGCACTCTCCGATGGTGAGGGCGACGGCATGCTTGGGCAGCGTTGGTTCGCCGGGGGAGTTTGGACCTTCGATTACCCAGCAAAGAAACTGGTGTTGTGCCAGACCCCTTTCGTGCCAACTAGCGAAATGCGCCGCCAGTCCGTCTCCCTGGGCTTTCGGCACGAATGGGGTGTGCGCACGTCCAACCATCCTCGATTCGACATGTCGATCTCCGGGGAGAAGGTGCACGCCTTGCTGGACACTGGAGCCACCGTTTGGCTCAGCGCGGAGGCATTACGGACGGCGGCCGATGACCAGCCGGCCGAGCGGGCCACGAGTTTCGTATCGGCGGAACTCTTCCACCATTGGCACCAGGCGCATCCCGAATGGCGAGTGATGGAGAAAGGTTGTCAGTGGAGCTGGGAAGCCATTCTTGAAGTTCCCGAGGTCGAGGCTGCTGGGTTGAAAGCAGGTCCGGTCTGGTTCACTCGCCGAACGAATGACATCTATGCGTGGATATCGACGTTCATGGATAGGCCCATCCCGGCATCGATTGGCGGCAACTTTCTCGGGCACTTTCGTGTTACGGTCGACTATCCCAATGCAAGCGCGTATTTCGAGAAGTCGGAGGGAGAATAGCACGCGGAGAAACGCGGATTCGCGTTCGTCCGCGTGCTATTCCGTCACGGTTGAACCGGGCGTTTCTGTTCGAGCTGGCGTAGCCGGTTGCGGTTTTCCTCGATGTAGACTTGCAGTTCCCTGTTGCCTGGATTGCCTTTACGCAAATCCTGATAAAGCCGATCGGCTTCGTGGAAGTGTTTCTCCGCTTGGCCCCAATTTTCTGCCGGTCCTGCTGCGAGAGCCGCCCCCACGTTGGATTCCGCCATCGCCCGGCCCCAACGGAACTCCACGTAGACCGGCACTTGGCGGGCCAATCCCTCGTACAACGACAACGCTTCCCGATAGAGCAGAAGACTTCCGACATGATCGCCACCCTGGAGCAGCCGCTCCGCCTCGTTGGTCAGGCAAACGGCCAAGCATTCTCGGCCATCGAGCTCCCCTGCAAAGTCAAGGGTCAGTCGACGTGCGATGTCGACAGCTTTCTGGGAAAGATTATTGGCCTCGTCGGGCTGACCGTGCTGCATGCAGAGCAGAGCGAGGTTGCTGAGCGTTCGGGCATGCCAGTCCCGGAAGAGGATTTCCGCGGGGTCGGCTCTTACGGCGGCGGCGATGTGGGCGATCGCAGCCCGGTAATGGGTCTCTGCATTGGCCCCTTGTTCTTTTCGCATCAAGCAATTGGCCCAGTTGTTCTGCACGAGCGCTAACTGGTAACGGAGTTTCGCATCCTCTTTTCCTTCGTCAAGCAGGCCGCTCAGGAGCGTGTTGGCCTCTTGGAGCCTGCGGATAGCGTCGTCGTAATTCCCTGCTAGTCCCTGGAGGGCGCCCGAATGGCTCAAGGACGAAGCCAGCCCAAGCTGCGTGGAGGGAGAAACGAGCGGGCGGTTGGCCAGATCACGGAAAATCGACTCGGCACGTGCCGTCGCTGCCGCGGCATCGTGGTCCTTGTTGAGAGCCCGACGAATCAGAGTGAGGCTGTTCCAGGCCAAGCCCTGCTGTTCGAGGGTTGCGTCGTCCTTGTCCTCCAGGCCCAGCACCTCATCGAACCGCGGGATGAGCCGCTCCAAGATTTCGTGTTGGAGCCGAACGTGACCACTGCGCCGGAGACGTTC
>DATGIQ010000018.1:0-7026 GCA_035295665.1 Gemmataceae bacterium
CGCCTGGGCTTGATTGATAACTTCGATAATCGCGCCAAGATGACGGTGTGCCAGACCGCGGATTACCTGTAGATCGCGTGCCCGATTAGGGCTACGCCGTGCGATCTCAACCAGCAAATCATCCCGCACGATGGTGCGGGCTGGACGATTAGTGCGCGCCGCCATCTCGTTCCGCCAGCGGTGCAGCTCGCGGACAATGGCCAGGCGCCGGCGGTCAAGCGTGCCCACGCCGCGCAGCTTCCGCCATTTATCGGTGGCCGGCTCTTCGGGGGCAGCATGCTCGGTCAAGCGGGCAAATTCTTCCCGCGCCCACTCTGCACGGTTGTGCACTTCCAGACGCTCGGCCAATCGTCTCCAGAGCGGCAACAGATAGCGTACATCATCGAACGCATAGCGAATCTGCTGCTGGGTGAGCGGCCGGCTGCGCCACTCTGTGAGCGTCTCTCCCTTGGCGAGTTGTACCCCTAGAAGCTGGCCGACCAAGGCGGCATGACTGAGCGGATACGCCATGCCGACGAGCCCGGCCGCAATTTGCAGATCGAACAGATTGCCCGGCGTCCGCCCCGTCCAGAGATGACACAGCCGCACCTCCTCGCGGCCGGCATGGACAACCACTGCATGCGCGGGGTCGACCACGATATCCCAAAAGCGGTCGAGCGGTCCCACGGTCATCGGGTCGATGAGGAAGAGCTGCTCGGGAGTGGCGACCTGGATCAGACAGAGACGCGGATGGTAGGTCTGTTCGCCGACGAATTCCGTATCGAAGCCGAAGGACGGACACGAGGCCAGGTGCGCGCAACACACCGCCAGCTGGTCGGGCTGGGCAACCATGACTTCGGGAAGATTTCCCTCGGCGCCTTGGGGCATCATGAGTCCCGGGTTGCCCACTTCGGATCCCGGTGGGGGTGGCCACGCCCGAGATCATGTAGAAAATATGCCTGTGCTGCCTTGCGACGATTTTACTCCGGCGCGTATTCTAGCCCGGTCGTTTCGCCTCGGCCATATTGTCCTTCGCTGATGCACCAGCCGGCGTCCACCGGAAGAACGATACCGGTCACCAAGCGGGCGGCATCGCTACAGAGAAACACGGCGGCCGCACTGCAATCATCCGGCTGGCCGGGTCCGCCGACGAGCGGCTGCTTGGTGCGCAAAAAATCGAGGATGGCGGGATCGCGCACCGCCCGCTGGGCCATCGGTGTGTCCATCAGGCCCGGCGCGAGAACGTTGACACGGATTCCGTCGACCGCGTAACGGGCAGCCGCCAATCGGCTCATGGCGATAATGCCTCCTTTGGTAGCGGTGTAGGCATAGGTGTCGAAATAGTGGGGCGACGGCGCGAACCCGAGCACGCTGGCCATGTTGAGAATGGCGCCCGGCTGTCTCCGGTCGAGAAAGAGCCGTACCGCTGCCCGATTGGTCAAGAATGTGCTCTTCAGGTTGGCATCGATGGTGGTGTGCCAGCCCGCTTCACTGCACTCATGGAGAGGCCCGTCACCCTGGCTTCGCCCGCTGATGCCAGCGACATGGTAAAGGACGTCCAAGCCCCCCAGGAAGGCCACTGCTTTCACAAACAGGTGTTCAACCTGTGCAGCTTCGGCAGCATCGCAAGCCAGAAACGTGACCGAGCCTTTTCCTTGCAAGACTGCGATCGCCTGGGCACCTTTTTGCGGCGAACGGCCGGCGATCACGACCTTGGCTTCCTCTTCCAGGAAGTGCGCAGCCGCCGATAGTCCCAGTCCACTGGTGCCGCCGACAATCAGACAGCGTTTTTCGGCAAGGCAGCCGGCCATAGGCAACCAGCACTATCTCGTGCGAAGGGCTCAGACCTCGGTTCTTCACGCACTGGGTTCCTGTGGTGAACTTTGTTTTTCTCCCTGGCGTCCGTACAGGGGTGCGATGCGGCGAGCATACTGGGCATAAAACGTTTCCAAGCCTTGCTCCACAGTGCGGCTGCCGACGAACTGGTGGCTCGGCAGGAACACCGGCGCGATGCCGCGGTCGAGCAACCGTTGTGCCACTTCGCAGCGCAACATGTTCATTACCAGAGCCCCGCCCAGCGTGCTGAAGGGACCGGTCTTTTCGTCGCTTCCCTTCAAAGCAAGAAGCGAATCGCCGACGGGGGCGCCATTGTCGAGGATCACATCGGCCACGTCGGTTAGCTTCTTGCCGCTGGCGTGAGCCGGACGGGCCTGCTCGCAGTGGGCACGGCTAACGACGCCGATCACCGGTAGGCCTCGACGCTTTGCACCTTCGGCCATTTCAATGATGACCTCACGGATGCCACTCGTCGAGATGACGATGAGCGTGTCGTGCGGACCGAAGGCAAAATTCCGCAAAATCTGTTCGGCGTAGCCGGTCGTCTTTTCCAGGTGCAGGCTTTGACGCAAGCCATTGGTGCCGACGATCAGGTTGTGGTAGGTCAGGGCCAACTCGACAATCGTGTGCCAACCCACGAAGCAACCCTGGCGTGGCGTCATCTCCTCGCAGAGCATCCGGCTATGGCCGCAACCAAACAGGTGAACCAAGCCATCCTGGGCAATCGCGTCTGTGCAGAGCGTCGCCGCCTGGTCAAGCGCGGCGCGTTGGGATTCCAAGAGTCGTTGCAATCGTGCCAGGGCCGCTTGGTAAAATTGTTCAGCGGCGGACAAACGCAGCGTGGTCATACTGCTGATTCTAGGTTGTTGGTTTTTGCTCGGCGAGCGAAACCGGGAAGCGGGGAAACGATGCTGGAAGAAATGATCGGGCAAAAGGTCGTGGTCGATCTACGTAGTCCTTTTGTTTGCCTGGGCACGCTGGAGCGCGTCGATGACCGTTTTCTGGAAGTGCGCAATGCCGATTTGCACGACCTCCGCGACACACAGAGTTCGCGGGAATACTATGTGGCTGCGTCCCTGGCCACCGGCGTCAAGCGAAATCGAAAGCTGGTCCTTCTCGATCGGGGCGAGATGGTCGCTATCTCACGCCAAGAGGATGTCGTCGATGAATGAAGAATGCGTCCGGTTGGCCGCCCCAATATTCACCCAGAGCGACCGTCCATCCGGCCAACACCGCCGCAACATCGTTTGTCCCTACGGTATCGGCGGGGCCGGAAGAAGGTACCGTAACATCGCCGTTGGTCGGGTAAAGGGTGCGAACGCGCTCCTCAAAATAAGTGGTGCATGCCGCACGCCATCGCGGTAGAAGCGAAGCAAGTCGGGGCGATGAAGCCAGGAGCGGGCCAGGCACGACAGCGGACAGAAAATAGGATCCCTCGCCGAACAGTTCGCCTTCAGGCATGGCACCATGGTTGCCGACGCCGCTTTCGGTGCCTAGGTAGACCGGCCGCGGGAGCCGGAGGTCGAATAAGGGAGGCGGCAGCCGGCTGGCCGGCCCTGTCTCGATGGCACTCGGCGACGGCTGCACGGTATAGAGCACGAATGGCTCCTGGCTTGGCAGATCGCTCGCCGGATGGACCCATTCATCCGCCCGGCCGATCGCGCCATGAGCGGATGGCAAACTCTGCAAACGGCCCGGCGTTGCCGAGGCAATTTCGTCGGGTTTCAGCGCAAACGTGTCGTAACCGGGGCCATCCCCCTGCACGATGCCGGCACGTTCCGGCTCACTACCAATCCCTCTGACGGGATAGCCGTTCAGCGTGGCCGTGTTCGCCGAAGAGATGATGGGCGAGGAGCCGGTTCCGAAATTCAGGATCAACGCATAGCGACCGATGCCGAGCGGTGAATCTTCGGCTCCCGAAACCCGCAGCCAGAATAGCTGGGTCGGTATGACACCGCCAACCGTTACAGAAATGGTTGTGCCATACTGGCCGTAACCCGATGCCTCGGCGATTGGCCGTTGGTAGGCATCATAGAGGACGACATCCGGAGAAAGGAGACTCAACCCGCAGCTTTGGATGGTCACCGTCAACTGCGAGCTGGAGCCATACGGTGCCAACAACCGGTAATACTCGGCCTGTCCCGGATCGGTGATATCCAGACTCGTACCATAGAAAATCTCGGATACCGGTGAAAATGCTCCGGTAAGGTCCGCCGCCGTCTGGAAGCTGTTCGTGTAGAATCCGAAGCCATCGGGTGAGCGCGGCGCGCCGCCGCTGTAGAGGCTACGGATGCCAGCAATATCGTCCGCGGTTAACCCATAGCCCTTCACTCCCACGTACGCCCCGTACATGGCCGCATAGTAATCGGAGCTGTGCAGCATACCCAATGCATGACCAAGCTCATGGGTGGCGACGGTATACAGGTCATAGGTCGAACCAATGTTGAATGGCACGGCCGTGTTCAGAAACACGTCGCCGGCAGCGCTGTAGTTGTTCTCCGGCGGCGGAAACCAAGCTTCACCGATCAAGTCCGTCGTGCCGAAATCAAAACCGCCGATGCGAATATCGCCCTCGCCGGAGTCGCCCTGCTGATAGGCACCCCAGCCGAACGGCAAGCCATCATCCGGCACGACCGCGAAATTGAGATTCGTATACTGTGCCCAGGTCTGCGCAGCAAGCAAGATCTTGCCCTGCCACACAGATGTCGGCCACTTGGCATCAAACGTAGCAAAGAGATTGCTGGAGAGCGAACCGCCCAGGTTGGTCCCGTCGGGCATGAAGCTAATAGTAATGAGTTCCGGATGGGGCCATGCTCCGACGGTGGCATAGGGCACCGCACGGGATTCCAACGGTTCCACCGCCAGCTGCGCACGGTGGAGGAATGAGGAATGCAGCGAAAGGTGATGGCGCCTCCTTGAGGAGCGCATGGAGTCTTCCTCCCAAGATGGTCTACAAGAGACCACGTCGACAACGATGTCACTCCGAACTCGATTTCCTGGGAACCAAGCCCCGAACTGTAGATAGGTGCGGCTATGTTCCCGCAGGCTACCTCCATGCTGGGACCGGAACGTGCAGCGTGATCCGTTCTTCGGTCGAGCGGGCAGGCCGGTTTCGATAAAGGAGCCGCTGTCGCAGGACCGCCCGGCCCAAGGCGGGTAGGCAACAGCAGTTAATATCTCAAATGGCGCTGAATATCTTCACGATGATAAATACTGTCACGAGAAAAAGCAAACAAAATATTTAAAAAAACTCGGTTTATAGCGGAATTTACTACGAATGACAGAACACGGTTGATGTAGCAACCGAATTACTCATGCCCTAGCTGAATTGTTCCTAACACACTGTTTCAATGCCCATATAGTGTACATATATACATAACCATAGGCATTAGGCGGTATATATACGTACGTTCACATATACAAATTGCGATCTCAAGAAATCCACATTGCAGTGGCAGGACCGATTTTGATCACATCTCAACCGCACCGTAGCGTGACTGGGCCGGTCGTATCGCGTTTGCTAACTGGCCGGGTCGGGCGCAGGTGAGCGTCATTGCGGCGGAAAATGTTGGATGCAACGGAAATGTGTGGCGTGGCCGCAAAAGCGCGTGGTCTGACCATGCGATTTATGCAAAAAATTCTGAAAAAATCGTCGCTAGATTAGGCAAAGTCGAAATTCTAAGCTACATTTCTCCTGAAACTGCGGGCTTCCCCAGCTTAAATGACTGCCTCCCCAATGGCTGGGATGAGCTTCGTTATTGCCGGACCGTACAAGGATGGCGCACGCTGCGGAGAAGGAAAGAGGGGGGGACCGGATGTCGGATCAACAGATCTCGGCGGAGGTGCCTTCATCGTGCATGGTTTACTGCGAGCCCCTCGTCGCCAGTACAGCAGGCATCCATTGCCTGCCGTCCGCTTGAGTCTCGAGACTCTGGAGCCCCGGACTCTGCCAGCCAACAATAGCCTGACGGCCGGCTTGGCCCCCATCCTCGAAACCGAACCGAACGATACGATTGATCAGGCACAAAGCCTGGGAAATCTCAATACACAGGGTCAGGTCACGGTTGATGGCACCATTGGTCGCGGAACGAGCGGGGCGGCTGATATCGATTGGTACCGTTTTACCCTTCAGAATGCCTCGGCCGTTTCGCTCCTCACGCGGGCCGCCCAGCCGCAGCGTCCGTTCGCGAGCATACTCAGCTTGTACGGCAGTACCGAACCGGCGAATGGGCTCGCAGGCCAGGCGCCCTATCGGCTCCTCGCCCAAGACGATGGTGCAGATCATGGGGGAACGGCACAGCTGAATCGTCAGGTTGCACCGGGAACCTATTTCGTAGCCGTCAGCAGCTCCGGGAACCAGTATTTTCATCCGTTGATTGCCGGCAGCGGGTACCCGGGGAAGATGGGTGCTTATGAGTTGCTTCTTCAAGCATCCGGGCTGGGGCTGTCCCCTTCCAATGGCCCTGTTGTCCTGGCGACGGAACCCGCCGCCGGGGCCGACGTCGATCGCTCTCCCTTTGTCGTCCGGATCGATTTCAGCACGGCCTTGGCCGCCCGTTCCATACACCTGGGAAGCAATGTGCAGCTCCGTTTGATGGCTGGCACGCAAACGGGCGTCAATCCTCAGCCTGTGCCGTTGGCGTCCACCTCCTTTGACCCGATTGCGGATGAGTTAGACCTAGTGCCCGCGGCTCCTCTCGGACCCGGCAGTTACGAGATCTTCCTGGCCGGCGATGCCAGCAGCGACCTCGATCCGCTTATGGATCCTTTAGGAAAGCCCCTGGGGCAGAGCGGTCCTCATCCGATAGGCCGTGACTTCACCTCGTCCTTCCGGATTAGCGGCATCAAAGGCAACCGGAGCCCTGGGGCAAGGGCAGACGATACACCGGCGACCGCGCAAAACCTGGGCGACTTGACGAACGCAGGCCTGATCCATGTTGCGGGAGCCTTGGGCGACGACCCGACGGACCCGGTTCCGTTCGATCCGTCGGATGTGGACCTCTACCATTTCGACCTGCGGGGTCCAGGCCGCTTTGCCTTCAGCCCCGAGGTGTTTGCGGGACGCATTGGCTCGATGCTAGACCCGGCATTGAGTCTGTTTCGCCAGGATGCCGCCCATGAGCTCGTTTTCGTCGCATCCAACGATAACAGCTTCAATCCCACCGTGACACACGATGGCCAATCCGCGCCGCTATTCACCGATGCAGTCCT
>DATGIQ010000019.1:0-14883 GCA_035295665.1 Gemmataceae bacterium
CCCGCCCTTTTCCGGTCTTCACCGCGGCATCGACATCCCACAACCTTATGAAGCGGTCCGCACTCCCGGCCGCCAAAACCTTGCCGTTTGGGGAAAAGGCAAGCGAACCAACCCGCAGCCAGCCGATCCCTTGGAAAGCACCGAACTCTTCTCGGGTCGCCGTATCCCAGAGCTTCACGGCCCTATCCCCGCCGGTGGCCAACATTGCACCGTCCGGGGAAAAGACCGCACAATGGACGGGACCGGTGTGCAGCGTGTGCAAGAGCTGGCCGTTGGCGGCATTCCACAACTTCACGGTCTCATCCGAATGGGCCGTGGCCAGCGTTTTGCTATCGGGTGAAAACGCCACGGACCGAACCTCCACTTTCGGCGGCACATCCAAAGCGGCTCGGACCTTCCACGAGTCCACCTCGAAGAGCTTCACGCTACCGCGGCCGTCGCCCTTCTCGAAATCCTGTCCCCCGACGGCCAAGGTTTTTCCGTCGGGCGCATACGCCAGGTACGAAGCAGCATTGGCGGTCGCCAAGGGAGGAGCCGCCAGTTCTTTCGTGAGCAAACGCCAGATTCGGACGTTGTTTTGACTCCCCGCTGCCAGGGTTTCGCCGTCGGGAGCGAAAGCCAGGGACTGCATGGGCAGCTTGTGTTCGCCGCCCAGGGCCATGAGCTCCTCCCCTCCAGTCGGCTGCCTGAGTCTTAGATTGCCGTCCCCTTCTGCTGTTGCAAGAAACTGGCCGCCAGGGGAAAACGCGACCGAGTAGATGCACCACTTTTGGATTTGATCCATCATCCCTGTCGAATTGACGCTTAAGCTTCGGAACAAATCCGGGTCCCCGGGTTTCCACTGCACATGCCAAAGCCTGATTTCACCCCGTCGCGGGAGATTGCCGGATCGCTCCGCCGAAGTACCGGCCAAGATTTTGCTATCGGGAGAAAACGCCAGCGACCCCACCTCGTCTAATAACTGGCCAAGGCCAATGGGCACATTTCCTGGTACTTTACTGGCCGGCTGATCGGACTTTGCAGCTTCTCGCTTGGCATGCTCCTGCCTGACCCGCACAATCTGTTTGCCGCCCCGGCTAATGGTGACCAGGTCTTTATCCACGGGAACGGGCTTGCCATCTTTCATTGCCCGAATCCGGTGCTCCCCCGATTGCACGCGGATTTCTTGTGGGCCGGCGCCGTGAATGGCCAGCTCTTCCCCATCAATGGTCAGCTGGACCTGCGGGTCATCGACTTCTACAATCAGCGTCCCTTCCATGGTGGAAATGCGGAGCACGGTGGCCACCCATTGCTTGATCTGGGTCAACCCGCTGGCCTCGGTCAGCACCACGCCTCCGGCGATCAAGGGAAGAAATAGCGCGGCAACCTTGACCCAGCGGAAGCGAAGAGCGCCAGGCCCAGAGCGTGCAGCCTGGCCTGGATGGGGCTCGGTTCTCTGCCCGCGGCGTACTCCGGTCCGTTGCAGCTCCGCGAGATGGCGACCCAACAGATCCGCCACTTCCTGAGCGGTTTGGAAACGCTCCGCCGGATTCTTGGCATGCAGCTTATCGATGATCTCCACGAGCCAATGCGGAATGTCGGGGTTCACTTCCGCAAGCGGCTGCGGACTCTCTTCGGAAACGCGCCGCAGGACGGCCATGGCGGTGCTGGCCCGGAACGGCGGCTGGCCGGCACACAAGGCATACAACACACTCCCCAGGCTGAACAGGTCCGCGCGATGATCGACGGCGTCGCCGCGGGCTTGCTCGGGGGCCATGTACTGCGGCGTGCCGGCTACGTAGCCGCTCTGGGTCAGGCTGGCGTCGTCAGCCGCCCGCGCCAGTCCGAAATCGGTGATCTTCACCCGCTCCACGCCATTGTGCAGCAAAATGTTGGCAGGCTTGATGTCGCGGTGCACCAACCCCTGAGCGTGTGCGGCGGCCAACCCCTTGGCCGCTTGCATGCCGATGCGGAGGATTTCCTTCAGCTCCAGGGCCCCCCGTCGGTCCAGCCGCTCCTGAAGCGCTACGCCGGCGACATATTCCATCACAAGGTAGGGCAGGCCCTTCGCTTCCTCGACTGCGTAGATTGCAACGATGTGTTCATGGCTGATGGCGGCCGCCGCTCGGGCTTCGCGCTCGAACCGCCTGCGCGCCGCGGAGCTGGTTGCCAGCTGTGGGGCCAGTACCTTGATGGCCACAATGCGGTGCAAGGCCGAATCAAACGCCTTGAAGACGATCCCCATGCCGCCTCGACCGATGACTTCGGTCACTTCATAATGCCCCAGCCGGCCGAGCTGTTCCGCATTCTTGGGAGGATCCAAGAAATCCAGATTCAATTCGTCGGCGGGGGGTATTTCGGGCTCCGTGTGCCGGGTTCGTGCTTCGTTCTTCATCTGGTTCATGATCCGCTCCAGACCAGCGTCGCGATCTTGCTCCTGTTGGGACAATTGCTCCGCCGTTCCGGCCCAGGACTCTTTTCCCGCGACCAGCTCCTCCAAACGCTGCTGGCACCGCGGGCAGGCGTCAAGGTGGCCGGTAAGCTCCGCCTGATCCTTTTCCGCTAGCTTGCCATCCAGGAGATCCCTTAGCTCGGCCGGGCCGGGGCAAGAGATTGACGAATTCATGAAGCACCTCGAAATCTATTCCTCGCGCAGTTGCCGGACCTGTTCTTTCAGCTGAGCCATGATCCGGCTCTTGGCCAGGTAAACTGCTGCCACGGTCATCTTCAACTCCTGGGCCACTTCTTTGCCGTTCTTCCCCAGGACCGCTGTTTGCCAAAAAGCTTGCCAGGTCGATTCCTGTACTCGACTGCGAACCTGCTTGGCGGCGCAAGCAAATAGTTGCCGCTCGTAATCCTGGTCCCACTCTGCAGCCTGATCCTCTTCGGGGGCCGGCCGTGCTTTCAAAAGTTCCTGGGCGCCCGTATCGCCCGTCCCTCGGTCGTATGGCCGGCCACGTGTCAGGAAGTTCCGCAGCTTGTTGCGGACGACCGTAAACAGCCAGCCCCGAAACGATCCGCGCTGCCGGTCATAGTCCAGCTCGGGAATGGTTTTCGCCACCACCCGCAAGACAACCTGGGTCAAATCCGCGGCGTCCGCGTCCTGCAAGCCGTTTTTGCGAGCGAAGCCGTGAATCAGGGGCGCATAGATCTCCACAAACTGACACCATGCCTGGTTATCCTGCGGGTCGCGGATGCGCACCAACAGGCTGGGTCTCGTGATTGGCGAATCACCCATGGGGGAACCTCTCCTTAGCAAGTACCCAGGCCAGGCGAAAACCTATCATCGATTTTTGCACGAATGGGTGGATCGGACCACTGGAACGGCCTGCACGCACCGATTCCTCAGCTCCACAGGATGGACGTGCCCGCTCAGGATACCGCGGTCCGTCGCTGGCGCGTCCGGCTTGTGGCAGAGTCGGCCAGGCACCAGCCTTTAGACGTGGAGATGTCCTTTCTTGTACATGAAGCAATCGGAATTGATCCCCCTGGGGCGAATCGTTGCAACGGTTCTGCCAGAGTGGTAACCTCAGGTCCTGGAATCGCATTGGAAACCGCAGAAGGCGCCCATCCGGGAAGGATCCGTCTGTCTGCTTGATCCGAGGAGACCGCTCATGTTACTCCCCTTGCTTCGTCACCTGCTTGGCCCAGCGTCCCGTCCGGTCTGTCGGTCCCAGAGGTCTCGGCGCTACTGTGCGAACGGGCCGATCGTGGAGCGTCTCGAGGATCGCTGCCTGCTGGCGGTCTTCACAGTTACAAGCACGGATGATACGGGCTCCGGCTCGCTGCGACAGGCGATCCACGATGCCAATGCCAACCCGGGGCTGGATACGATCGCCTTTAACATCGGCGACGGCGGCGTGCAGACGATCGTCCCGAACAGCCCTCTGCCCCCCATCACGGACCCCGTCATCATCGATGGCACGACGCAGCCCGGTTTTGCCGGCCATCCCGTCATCGTGCTCAATGGAAGCCATGCGGGCATCGCAAACGGGCTGGAGCTTGTGGCCGGTGGCTGTACGGTACGTAGCTTGGTGATCCAGGGCTTTAATTTTGTGGCGCGTGCGGGTATCGAAATATTGTCGGGTAGCGGCAATCTCATCACGGGCAATTACATCGGCACCGATGTTACTGGGACTGTCGCTGTGGGGAACGGCTATGGGATTATTGCATCGGACAGCAATACCATTGGGGGCACGGAACCCGGAAGCGGCAACCTCATCTCGGGAAGCCTCTTCGCCGCCCTGAGCATCGGTTCGAACAATATCGTGCAAGGCAACGAGATCGGCACGGATATCACCGGCACTCAAGCGCTGGGTAATGGCACAGGCGTGTACCTCAGCGGAGGCTTTCCCTTTGGACCGCTTTCCCTGGGCAACCTCATTGGCGGTACGGTACCCGGAGCGCGCAACGTGATCTCCGGCAATGTCGGGACCGGCATCCTCATCACGTCCGCCAACGAAATTGCCCTCCAAACGCCTTCGGCGGGCAGGAACATCATCCAGGGCAACTACATCGGCATAGATGGTAGAGGTACACAGGCCCTCGGCAATGCCACGGGCATCTTTATTACCCCGGGCCGAACCGCGGTGGGCAATACGTTGATCGGCGGGACAGACACCGGAGCCGGCAACGTCATCTCCGGCAACCGCGTCTCCGGCGTCGTCATTACACGCAGTGCCAGCAACGTGTTGCAGGGGAACTATATCGGCACCGATAGCACCGGCACATACGCCGTGGGCAATCAGTCCTACGGCCTGGATTTTGCTCAGGGATCGAACAATCTCGTGGGAGGAACAACCGCTGAAGCGCGCAACCTCATTTCCGGCAATAGCATTGCCGGCGTGCATCTCATCGACAACAGCGCCCGCGTCCAGGGAAATTGGATTGGTACCGATAGCACGGGCAGCGCCCCTTTGGGCAACGGCAGCGGCATCCGCGTCGACGGAACGGGTGTCACGATCGGCGGAACCGCGGCTGGCATGGGCAACCTCATTTCCGGCAACGCCTATGGTGTCTTCCTGACGGGGAGTGGTAACCGAGTCCAGGGCAATTCCATCGGTACCAACAGTGCCGGCACGAGTGCGGTCCCCAACGGCTACGGCGTCTACATCGTCGGCGGCTCGGATAACCTGATCGGGGGGGTCGATTCGGGAGCCGGCAACGTCCTCTCCGGCAACTTCAGCGGCGTCGTAATCTTCTCCAGCCAGGGCAACATGGTCCAAGGCAACCGAATCGGCACGGATGCCTCCGGCATGCTCGTCCTGAGGAACGGCGATGGCGTTGTCCTCAATGGGCCGGACAATCTGGTTGGGGGGATCGCGGCCGGGGCCGGCAATCTCATTTCCGGCAATCTCCAATCCGGCATAAACATTTCCAGTAGCGGCAACACGATTCAAGGCAACACGATCGGCACCACCATCACAGGCACCGGCGGCCTGGGCAATGAAGAGGGAGTCTACATCGGCCTGGGAGCTACCAAGAATCTGCTCGGGGGCGTGGAAGCAGGAGCGGGCAATCTGATCTCCGGCAATCGCACGGCTGGCGTCTTGGTCTCCGGACAGGCGAACATGGTCCAGGGCAACTTGATCGGAACGGACGTCACCGGGACGCACGCGCTGGCCAACTTCACCGGTGTGCGTATCGAGGGCGGATCGGACAACCTCATCGGCGGCACGACCGCCCTGGCACGCAACCTCATTTCGGGAAACCTCTTTCCTTCCGTACAGGGATCGGGTGAAGGGATCCGGATCTCCGCGGGGCAACGCAACGTCGTGCAAGGCAATTATATCGGCACTGATATCTCTGGTAATCACAGCCTCGCGAATCGGACCGGTATCCAGATCATCGGAGGCCAGGACAACCAAATTGGCGGAACACAACCCGGTGCCGGCAATCTCATCTCCGGAAATGTCACTACGACCATTGAGGGCATGTTCGGCGAAGGGATCCTCGTTTCCCAGGGCAATGGCAATGCAATCCAGGGCAACAGGATCGGAACCGATGTCTCCGGCAGCCAGGCGCTGGGCAACTACGAAGGGATCATCCTAGGCGACTCGGAGAATACGCTCGGGGGAACCGTGGCCGGCGCCGGCAATCTCATCTCGGGCAACCTGTACAACGGCGTCGAGATCACCGGCAGCCGGAATCGAGTGCAGGGAAACAGCATCGGTACGGATGCGAGCGGCACCCGTGCCGTGCCCAACCAGAGGGCCGGCCTGGTGATCAACCCTTCGACCCCAAGCCCAACCCAGAATTTAATTGGAGGGACGGAGCCCGGCGCGCGCAACCTGGTCTCCGGCAATCCCATTGGGATCGAACTGCACGGTGGGCCTGGCAACTGGATCCAGGGCAACTATGTCGGTACGGATGTGACCGGGAGCGTTGCGTTGGCGAATCGTTTTTACGGAATATGGCTTCCCGGCGCCAGTGACAATTGGATCGGGGGTACCAGCCCCGGTGCGGGCAATGTGATCTCCGGCAACGGCGACAGCGGCTTGTTTCTCGACATCTCTCGCAATGGTCACATTCAGGGTAACTTCATCGGCACCGACGCCACAGGCACGCATGCCATTCCCAATGGGAGAGGCGTGCGGATTGAGAGCGTGTTGAGCAACGTCATTGGAGGAACCGAACCTGGGGCCCGCAATGTGATCTCGGGCAACACCGAAGCCGGCATCGATTTCCCTTCGGTCCTCCCGGTTAACTTGGGCCAACAGGTGCAGGGCAACTACATCGGTACGGACGTTTCCGGTACGCTCGCTTTGCCCAACGGCACGGGGGTACACATCAGTGCTTCCAACCTTACCATCGGAGGGACGGCGGCCGGCGCCGGCAACCTCATTTCCGGAAATACGACCGATGGCATTGCCCTGTTGAGCGGCACTGGCAATGTGGTGCAAGGCAACCGGATCGGCGTCGACGTTACCGGGACACAACCACTGGGCAACGGCGGCAACGGTGTGCTGGTCGGCGGCAACTTCCCCAGTGCCGCGTCGAATAACCTCCTTGGCGGAACCGCCGGCGGTGCGGCCAACACGATCGCCTTTAATGGTCACGATGGTATCCTCGTGATCCGGGGCACCGGCAATGCGATCCGGCAGAATTCGATCTTCTCCAATGGCGGCCTGGGAATCGAACTCCTTAAGGGGGGCAACAAGATGCAGCCGGCACCGGTACTTACCTCGGCGACGTCGAGCGGAGGCATCACCGCGATCCAGGGGACGCTCACCAGCACACCCAATACGACATTCATCATCGAGCTCTTCGCGAACACGGAGTGTGATCCATCCGGTTTCGGCGAAGGGGAACGATTCCTCGCTTCCCTTCCGGTCACGACCGACGCCACCGGCGCGGCAAGCTTCACGGTGATCCTGGCCATCCCCGTCGATCTGGGCCAATTCATGACCGCGACTGCGACCGATCCGGCGGGCAACACCTCGCAGTTCTCCAACTGTGTGGAGGTGGACATGACAGGGCCTCCCGGCGCTCCGGTTGATGGCGAACACAGCACCGTACGCTCTCTCCGGGATATCGAAGAGACTCGGAAGTCACGTCCGCGTTGAAGAAGGGGTGCAAGAAAAATTGGCCGTCGTTGCTATCATAGTACTGATGCTGGGCAAAGAGCCAGGGGACCCCGGCCGGACGCGCCAGCGATGGAAGGCGTGATGCTGTCCCTGCGCTGGCGCGTCCGGCTGGGGTCCCGGAGTTACGACAACTTTCGTCCGCTAGCTCAAAGGAACAACCGGAGGACAGGCGATGTCAGATGTCAATCGGCGCGAAATCCTTGGGGCGGCCGCGGTCACTGCGGTCGGACTGTTAGGCGTAACGGGCCGGGCGGAAGCCGCCGGGAATGAGTCGCAGCAGGAACTTCCCACGTTCCGCTACGCCATGGAGGAACAGACCGGCAGGGTAACGGAAGGCGGCTCGGCCAAGGAGGCGACGGTCAAGCAGCTCCCCATTTCCAAAGGGCTCGCCGGCGTATCGATGCGGCTCAAGCCCGGGGGGCTACGGGAGCTGCACTGGCATGCCAACGCGGCCGAGTGGGCCTACGTGATCAAGGGCCGAGTCCGGACCACCGTGATCGCGCCCGATGGCACCTCCGAGGTCAATGACTTCGAGCCCGGCGACGTGTGGTATTTTCCACGCGGGCACGGCCACGCCTTGGTGGGCCTGGGTCCCGACGAGTGTCATTTTGTTTTGGTGTTTGACAACGGTGCCTTCTCTGAACATGGCACCTTTAGCATCACCGACTGGCTCGGGCACACGCCGGCCGATGTATTGGCCAAGTGCCTGGGGTTGCCGGAGTCCGTGTTTGCGAAGTTCCCCAAGGAGGAGCTGTACATCCCGCAAGGGCGCGTTCCCCCGGAACGGCCGGAGCCACCCCGGCAAGGGATGTTGAAATCCTCCCCGCAGACGCATCGCTATCCGCTGATGGCCCAGCTGCCGCATGCGCGCTTCCCCGGCGGCGAGGAGCGGCGCGTCAGTGCCAGGGAATTTCCGATTTCGACAACCATCACCGGCGTAATCGTGGACTTGAAACCGGGTGCGCTCCGGGAGCCGCACTGGCATCCCCACGCCAACGAATGGTTGTATTTCATCACCGGCCGAGCCCGCATGACGCTATTTGGCTCCGGCGGTCGGGCCCGGACCGAAGAGTTTGGACCGGGCGATGCGGGCTACATCCCTCAGGGTTTTGGCCACTATCTCGAAAATGTCGGCGACGTACCGTGCCGGGTGCTGGTTGCTTTTGACAGCGGCGAATACCAGGAAATCAGCCTCTCCACCTGGCTGGCTTCGAACCCGACCAAACTGGTGGCGGACAACTTCAAGATCGTCGACGACATGGCGGCCAAGCTGCCGGACCGGCGGGTGTTCATCACGACGAAGAAGGGGAAAGGCGCGTGACGGGGAAGCCAGGCTCAATAATCATCCACGACCTCGCCTCCCTTGCTGGTGCCCAGTGCTTGCCACACTGTCCAGTTAATGGAATTGGTGACAAAGCGCGTGCTGCCGTCGCACAGGACGGCATTGATGCCGCCGGGGTGCCGGCTGCGCGCCGCAAACACGTTCCAGTTGGGAGTGGCGAAGGACTTGCAGTCGGCGTTCAAGGGGTTTTGTGACGTCGGAACGCAGCCCGGCGCACCGGAGCCGTTGGAGATATAGTCGTAACCGGGACTGTTGGGCGTGCGGTAGACCGTGAAACCGCTCCCTTCCGCCCACCAGGTAAGGCCCCGAAAATCCTGATCCTGCCCTTGATTGACTTCCGAAGCCATCAGGGTGTTGCTGAGTCCATCGGCAATATCGGCAATGCGGAATTGTGCAGAGCGGGAGAATGGCGCTCCCAGGAATCGAAGACCGGCAGGTTGGTCCGGAAGCGCGCCGTCATGGCCCTGCGCGTAATCGATATTGCCCACGTTGATGAGGTAGTTGTGCTGCGTGATGTTATGCATTACGTCGTTGTATTTTCCGCTTTTCGCGGCGTTGGGGAAATCGCTCGGGCAAGTAAACAGCGAGAGCCGGACACTCGTAACTAGGAGGTTCTCGTTCTGTTCGTAAGTCGGTGTGCTCGGCTTGACTCCTCCATAGTTCTTGTAGGCCTGCCATAGGCCGTTCTGCTCGACGAACGGCAAGATGGCCATTTGCCAGGTGCCGTAGCAGCAATTATTGGCGTTGTTGGCCGTCTGCGGCGGCAATTTGCCGAAGGAATCATGGTAGTTGTGCATGGCCAAGCCGAGCTGTTTGAGGTTGCCGGCGCACTTCATGCGGTTGGCCGCCTCGCGCACCTTCTGGATAGCCGGCAAGAGCATCCCAATCAGGACAGCGATGATGGCGATCACCACCAGCAGCTCGATCAAGGTGAAGCCCGGTTGTCTCGAATCCGAAGGGGCCGTTGGAGAAGTCATTGGTGTTTGGCTCCGTTAGTAAAACCATTAGCCTGCACCGTTGCCTCCGGGGCGTGCCGGCCAAGGTTGCATGCGAACCCGAAGCGTCCGTGCGATTCCATGCGGGCGCTTCGGGTTCGCCATTCCGGTCTTGAAGACTCATTATCATGGGCGGTGTCAACCGAGCCTGTCAAGATCTTCGGGCGCGGGGCAGACATTTGGAGATAAGGCCGTCCGCCCCTTCCTGCTCAGGAGCTGCTGCACAATGAGGCGCAGAGAGAAGGTGCACCTTGAGACGACGTTGGTATCACTACGATCGCGAAACCGTGCGGGCGGCGCCGGGCGATGGGTAACTCGGCTCCATCAGGAGTCGATCGGAGCGGGACGTCACCGGTCGACCAAATCAGTAGAATTCGTAAAGGACTGGCTCCCCCGCACGGATAAGCCCAAGAATTGATGAATCGCCTTCTGAGAAGCGCACCAAGATGAGCAAACTTCCGCGAGAGCCTAAAACTATGCGCACCGCTTTCGCCTCCATTGGGCGCGTTGTTCCCCGTGCAATTCTCTTTGTATCCCTTCCGCTTTCGGCCGCGGCGCAGGATCTCGTGCCCGCGGGAAGCATCAACGCTGCCAGCGGCGGGCCCAAACGGATCGTGATCACGCAGGACGATCCAGCCATCCGACGCCACGCCGAGGCGATGCACCAGCGTTTCTTCAAGAACGCCGAGTTCATCGACGATAAGCAGGCGATCGGTAGGCCGCTCGCGGGCGCCGACCTGATCGTCTACGGCACTCCCGAGCACGCTTGGCTGTTCCGACTGCGCGATCGCTTGCCATTTCGCTATGAGGACGGCAGCGTCGTACTCGAAGGCCGCCGCTTCACCGGCACGCACCTCCGCGTCATCTGCGCCATCCGCCACCCCGACGATGCGCAACGCCGTGCGCTACTGTACACGGCCGCGCGCGCGGAAGATATCGCCGGCATTAATGCCATTTTTCACGGACCCACAGAATGGGTGATCGCCGACGGCCCGCGGATCTTGGCTGCGGGAAGCTTCGTAGGCGGGCCGCTGTCCAAGGAGCAGTTACTCGGCGACCTCGAAGAACTGGCGGCCAAGATCAAGCGGGTACACCCTGCCACCATCGAGGCCATGCCGGCTGAGCTACAGGCGTCCCTCGACAAAGCGCGACGCGCCCTTACCGGCCCGATGCGTCGCGACGAGTTTTGGCTTGTGCTCAGCCGCGCCGTACACGCCCTCCACGACGCGCATTCTTGCATTCAGCCGCTCCTCTCCGCTCAGACGCTGCACTTGCCGTTCGTGTGGATCGACGATGGCATGATCGTCCGCGCCGACGCCGGCCCACTCCGTAAGGGGGACAAGATTGTGCGCCTGGGCACTCAGACAGAGATCCAGCTCCTGAAGTGGTTGCGCGAGGTCGTCCCGGCCGAAAACGACCACTGGGTGCGGTACCGCGGTGAATCCCTCCTTCGCGATCTCGATTTCTTGCGAACCACCAAACTTGCTGCCGGGGCGCCGGTTGCTGTGACCGTGGAACGCGACGGCAAGGAGATGGAGTTGCGCGTATCCTCGGCCCAGCCCAACCCGGTACCGGGCAGTCGGCCGTGGGTGCGCTTCGAGATCGACGAGGAGAATGCTCTCGGGGTGTTCATTCTGGATCAGTGCATCAACAACGAGCTGTACCAGAAAACCCTGCGGCACTTCTTCGATACCGTGCGCGAAAAGCGGATCACGCGTATTGCCGTTGACGTTCGGGGCAACGGCGGCGGCGATTCCACCGTGGTCAACGAGTTCCTGCGCTATGTCGACGTCCCCAGCTACAAGATGCCCGGCAGCGTGATCCGCTGGTCGGAAGAGGCACGAGCACTCCAGACGGGGCTGGGCAAAGACGCCTTTGCCGTGACGCGCCGTGCTCCCCAAGAGGTACCGAATCGCCGCGTCGGGGATCCGTTTCGCGGCCAGCTCTTTGTGCTCACTTCAAAAGCCACGTTCAGCAGCGGCAATTGGTTCGCACTGCTCGTACAGGACAACCAGCTCGGCAAGGTCCTGGGCGAGCCGACCGGAAACGCGCCCTCCTGCTACGGCGACATCCTTCGGTTCCGACTTACGCACAGCGGCCTCTCGTTCACCCTGAGCTTCAAGAAATGGCAGCGTCCCGATCCGACCCGCGACCCCGCAGATTGTGTCACCCCCGACCAGATCATTCCGATGACGCGCCGCGATGTCATCGAAGATCACGATCCAGTGCTGGCGCATCTGCGGAAGGGACGTTGACACGGCAGTCGACTGATCAACGCCGCTTAGACCGTAAGTGGCGGTGGAACGCTTCGCAGCCGCTCGAGGGTGGAGTGAGTCAAACGCACAGAAACGCGAATCGAGCAGCTCCGCGCGGATTGAATCTGCGGAAATCCGCCTGATCCGCGTTTCTCTGTGTTCTATCGGCCAAACTGGATCACTACCCACCGTACTACGGCGCCTGCACAAGGCCGCCGAGGAAGCCGAAGCTTCCCGCGGTCGAAATGGTGGTTTGGGAACCGGTCACGGGATCGACTCGAATGATTGAGCTGGGGTCGCTGGAACTGGGCGAGGACGAGACATAAATCTGCCCATCGCTTCCTACGCCCAGACCGTTCAACCCCACTAAGCCCGAGGTAACGAGGGTCTGCATGCCGTTGCTGGGGTCAACACGAACGATGCTATCGTTCTGGTTCTCGATGAGCACCGTGCCGCCCGGCTCGACGGCAATGTCGATCACGCCATTGATCATCCCGCCGGAAGCGATCACGGTTTGGGTGCCGCTCTTGACATCAATGCGGAACAGCGCACCACCCAGCGCGGTGTAATCGCCGACATAAAGATTGCCGTCGGACGTGCTGGCCAAGCCGCTGGGGTCGATGAGGTTGCCCCCACCGGAAATAATGGTCTGCATTCCCGTGGCCGGGTCGACTTGAAAGACGCCGACGCCGCTCAGGCAGACATAGACGTTGCCGCCCGCATCGACATGAACGGCACCGAAACTGCCCGCACTTGCCAAGTACCCGCCGGTGGTGAGGGCCGTCTGGAGGCCCGACTTGGGATCGACGCTGATGATGGTACCGGAGTTACCGGAAGAGCCGCCGTCGAGCACGATGATATTGCCATTCGGAGCGATCCGTAGATCGAAGGGATTCACGAACAATCCGCCGGTAGAAACCACATCCTGATCCCCCGTGACCGGGTTGATCGCTAGCACGCCGTTTGGCGCGTCCATCCCGGCGTACGGAATATTCGTAACGATCACGTCGCCAGGATCAAAAAGTTGAGCCGAGCTGGACCGAGCCAGCACCAAGAACATTCCCAGGGTCCAGAGAGCCTTGCACCCACGCCACATGGTACGATCCTCCCATCGCGAGTCGGTCTACGCAACCATGAGAACACATCGGCCCAGGCGTGCAGACCAGCCGCCCGGACTCGATTCCCGCATGGGTACTTAACTGCGCGGCCCATCCCCTTCGGGACAGCAAAAACAGAAAAAAGCAAAAACGCCTCCGCGTTCTGTGCGCCTCTGCGCGCAACGATTGCCGCCAAGGTTTCGCGCAGAGGCGCACAGAACGCGGAGCGAACGGAGAATGGCTCTGCAGCCAGAAGGAATGCACGCCTCTTGCACGACTGCCGCAAACCAGGGAAAATCCTGGGCAATCGCCGTTCTTCTGTCCTCCGCGAGGCTGGCTGCACAGTTGATTCCCTGGGAGAGTTGTCGATGAGCGAGAATTCGAGCCAGACCGAACGCTTGCTCCGGGCCGCGGCCAAGGGCGATAAGGAACAATGGGGGGCCTTGCTGGCCCGGCACCGCGAACGGCTGCGGCGGATGGTTGCCTTGCGCATGGATCATCGCTTGCAAGGCCGCATCGACGCCTCCGATGTCATCCAGGAGGCGTACCTCGAAGCATCCAGCCGATTGGCCGACTATTGCCAGCAGCCGGCCATGCCGTTTTTCCTGTGGCTCCGCTTTCTCACCAGCCAGAAATTATTGGAGCTGCATCGCCACCATCTCGGAGCGCAAGCGCGCGATGCCGGCCGCGAGGTATCGCTTTATCGCGGCTCGCTGCCGGCCACCAACTCTGCCGCCTTGGCCGCTCAGCTGCTGGGCCATCTGACGCAGCCCAGCCAGGCCGCCATCCGTGCGGAGATGAAGATCCGTTTACAGGAAGCGCTCAACCGCATGGAAACGCTGGATCGCGAGGTCCTGGCTTTGCGCCATTTTGAGCACCTGAACAACGCCGAAACGGCGCAGACACTCGGCATTCAGGAATCCGCCGCCAGTAAACGCTATATCCGTGCCTTGAAGCGGCTCAAGGCAATCCTCACCAGCATGCCGGGCGGCAGGGAGGAGTTTTCCGTATGAGCATCGAAAGTTCCAGCCGCGATCCCGTGGAAAAGCTGGCCGAAGAATTCGCCGCCCGCTATCGCCGCGGGGAACGCCCCTCGCTGACCGAATACACCGAACAGTACCCCGAGCTGGCCGAGCAAATCCGCGACCTCTTTCCAGCCCTGGTGATCATGGAGCAGTTCGGCTCGGTGGCGGGGTCGGCGAGCGGACCGTTTCGCCCCGGCGCCGCCGACCGCGCCCCACCGCCGGAGCACTTGGGCGACTATCGCATTTTGCGGGAAGTCGGCCGCGGCGGCATGGGGATCGTTTATGAAGCGGTGCAGGAATCGCTGGGCCGGCACGTTGCGCTCAAGATTCTGCCCTTTCACCAATTGATGAATCCGATCCACCTGGAACGCTTTCGCCGGGAGGCACGGGCAGCCGCCCAGTTGCACCATACCAACATCGTGCCGGTCTTCGGCATTGGCGAGGCTGAGGGCGTTCATTACTACGTGCGAACCGACAGCTGATCGTTCCGTTTTTTCCGACAGCTGATCGTTCCGTTTTTGTTGAATCGAACCGACTGCTGATCGTTCCGCTCGCTGTCGGTTACGTCTGCTTCTGGTGCGCTATGGGCCTCCTCCGCCTCCTG
>DATGIQ010000020.1:0-31141 GCA_035295665.1 Gemmataceae bacterium
TGCTGCTCGAGCTCGCCCGTGCCTGGTCGAAGCAGTCACCGCGACCCAAGCGATCCGCGATATTCCTGGCTGTCACGGCGGAGGAGAAGGGACTGCTCGGCTCCAAATACTACACCCACAATCCGGTGGTCCCGCTTAGCAAGACAGCGCTTAACCTGAACTTCGACATGATTTTGCCGTTGGGCGTGCCGGAATCCGTGGTTGTAACCGGAGCGGACCGAACAACCGTCTGGCCGGTGGTCCAGGCGGCCGCCAAGAAGGACCACCTCGAAATCGAGGCCGACCAACGCGCCCACCTCGGCATCTTTTACCGGTCGGACCATTTCTCGATGGCTCAGGCGGGGGTTCCCGCCTTTTCGATCGCGGCCGGCATGAGAATCCAAGGCAAGCCGATGGACTTTGCCCGCAAAGCGATGCAGGAGTTCAACGACAAGGTGTACCACTCGCCACAAGACGAGTTGAAACCCGAATGGGACTTCACGGGCTTTGTTGTGCTCGCCCAGTTCGCCCTCGATGTGGCCCGTGACGTGGCCAACGCCGACCGACTGCCGACCTGGAATCCCGGAGAAGAGTTCCGCCCGGCACGAGATCAGCAACTCGGGCGGTGACGCGCAGTGGTACATTGCTAGGTTCGGAAACGCGGCCCGCAATCGGCCGCTTGTATCAGGAGATCCTCTCTATGTATCTCGCAGCGTTGGCGCTCACCGCGGCCACCGTCGGACAAGGCCTAGCCGATTGGTTCGAGCCGTTTCCGGCGCACAAGGTGGTTGGCAATGTTTACTACGTCGGTTCCAAGGATCTGGCGACGTATCTCATCACCACTTCCGAGGGGCACATCCTCATTAACAGCGGTTTCGAACGTACGGTTCCCTTGATTCAGAAATCGGTCGAGTCGCTCGGATTCAAGATGACCGATGTCAAAATCCTTTTAGCCAGCCACGCCCACTCGGACCACGTTGCTGGTCTCGCGCTGCTGCAAAAGCAGACGGGCGCTCAGGTCTTGATCATGCGCGGCGACGATCACGTCATTGCTTCCGGCGGTAAGGGCCAATATTTGTACACGCTCAGCCGCTGGGAGCCGTGCAAGGTGGACCGCGTTCTGGAGGATGGCGACCGCGTCAAACTTGGCGGCGTCACATTGGTGGCTCATTTAACGCCCGGCCACACACGCGGCTGCACCACGTGGACGTTCCGCGTCGAGGACGGCGGCAAGACGTATGATGTCGTGGTCGTTGGCAGCCCGAACGTCAATCCCGGCTTTCAACTGGTCAACAACCGGGATTACCCTGAAATCGCGGCCGATTTTGCCAAGACCTTTGCCGTCCTCAAGAGCCTCCCCTGCGATGTGTTTCTTGGTGCCCACGCCGGCTATTACGGCATGGTGGAACGGTATGACCTGCTCCGAAAAGGACAGGCCCATGCCTTCGTAAATCCCGGAGGCTACAAAGAGTTCGTCGCACAAAAGGAACACACTTTCCGCAAGACTCTGGCGGCACAGCAGGGCAAAACCGAGCGAAAGGCAGACGAAGGCGCGCCCCCCGCCGTCTCGACCATCAGCGATCGCCTGCGGCAGTACCTCGCTGCCAAGGAAGTCGCCGGTGCGGTGACCCTCGTCGCGACGCCGGACCGGATCCTTCACCTGGACGCCACGGGCAACGCGGGGCTGAAACCTCCCGAGCCGATGCGGACGGATGCCATTTTCTGGATCGCATCCATGAGCAAGCCGGTCCTCGCCACGCTGCTGCTCATGCTCCAGGACGAGGGGCTCCTTTCCGTGGACGACCCGGTTGAGAAGTACCTACCGGAGTTTAAAGGGCTCAAAGCGATCGACGGGCAACCTGCCCACGTGACGATTCGTCATCTGCTCACGCACACTTCCGGCATGGGCGAAATTACCGGTGCCCAGGCCCGCGCCAGCAAGACCTTGGCGGACGTCATTCCGCTCTATCTCGCCAAGCCGGTCGCATTCACGCCGGGCTCTAAATGGGTCTACTGCCAGTCGGGAATCAACACCGGTGGGCGCATCGCCGAAGTGATCACGGGGGAACCGCTCGATCGACTCCTCCAGCGACGGCTATTCGATCCCTTGGGAATGAAAGACACCACGTTTTATCTGACGGAGGAACAGTTGCCGCGGCTAGCCAAATCGTACCGGCGCACCGACAAAGGCACGCTCGAACCGACCGAAATTGGATTCCTCAATGGCCGATCGCCGACTAGCCGGGATCGATTCCCCGCGCCGAACGGCGGACTCTTTTCCACGGCCGCCGATTACGCACGCTTTTGCCAAATGGTGCTGCGGGGCGGGGAACTAGACGGCAAACGCTATCTCAAGCCCGAGACCGTCCAGCTCATGACGTCGATCCAGACCGCCGGCCTCAAAACGGGCTTTACCCCTGGCAACGGCTGGGGCCTCGGCTGGTGCGTCGTCCACGAGCCCCAAGGCGTCACGGCGATGCTTTCCCCCGGCACGTTTGGCCATGGCGGAGCCTACGGGACTCAAGCATGGATCGATCCAAAAACGAAGCGAATCTACATTCTCATGGTTCAGCGGGCGAATTTCCCGAATTCCGATGCGTCGGAGGTGCGAAGAGGATTTCAGGAGGCCGCGACCGCTGCGTTTTCGAATCGGGGCGAATCCCATGAATAATCTCTCTGCGGTTCTCATCCTCGTCAGTGGCCTCTCTGCGGCACAAGCCCAAGAGGTCAAACGCAACATCCCCTACGCTGACCCGGGCCACGAACGCCAGGTGCTCGATGTTTATTCGCCGCGTGGGGCAAATAAACTGCCGGTGGTTTTCTGGATTCACGGCGGCGGATGGCAAACCGGCGACAAATCCAGCGTTCAGAAGAAGCCGGAATTCTTCATGGACCGGGGGTTCGTGTTTGTCTCTACCAATTACCGACTCTTGCCGAGTGTGGACATGGCGACCATTTTCCGCGACATCGCCAAGTCGATCCACTGGGTCCACGACCATATCGCCGAGTACGGAGGCGATCCGAATCGCCTGTTCATCATGGGCCATTCTGCTGGTGCGCAGCTTGCCGCGTTGATTTGCATCGATGATCGCTATTTGAAGGCCGAGGGCTTGTCCTTGGCCATCACGAAAGGCTGCGTCCCCGTCGATGGGGATACCTACGATGTGCCGGCCATCATCGAGACCGCGGAGACCCGGTGGCGCGTGCATGGATTGCCCCCGGCGAAGTTTGGCCACCGCGAGAAGTTTGGCAACGATCCAGCCAAGCATCGTGATTTTTCCGCCGTCACGCATGTGGCCAAGGATAAAGGGATTCCGCCGTTCCTGATCTTGTACGTCGCCGACCATCCGGACACCAGCGCGCAAGCCCAGCGATTGGGTAACGCGCTGAAAGCCGCCGGCGTTCCGGTTACGCTCTTTGGCGCCAGAGAATCCAACCACAACAAGCTCAACGCAGACCTCGGCCTGCCCAACGATCCGGCCACGAAGGCATTGGTGGAGTTCCTGGGCAAGGCAATGAAAAGATGATGGTTCACCGCTTTCCGGCGGTCTCGAAATTGGCGTGCGCAAATCGGCAGCAAACGCTGGTTTGGGTGACACGTCCTGAGTCCGCGAAGGGCGTGCCACCCAGACTGCTGCAAGATCACGCACAGTCAATTAGGAGCCGGGCTTGCCCTTTACGTCCGCTTTCTTGGCATAAGCAGCCGAGTCCGCGGCCGCGCGCGTTTCGATGCCGGGATTTTGCAGGAAGCCCAAGTCGCGGAACCAGTCGATGAAACGGAGGTGCCAGGTCCCAAAGGGCGTGTTCTTGCGGTCGGTCAAGCCGCCGGTCGAGCCGCTGCCCGGGTGGTGGCCATTGGCGTAAATGTGCATTTCGAGATTCGGCACGCGGGCTTTGAGCATGGCGGCGAAGTATTCATCGGCCCACACCGCGTGGTTTTGGTCGCCCGAGCCGGCACAAACAAGGAACGACGGCGGCGTAGTCCGCGGAATGGTGGGCGTGGCCCCACGAGCGAACGGCGTTGGGCCAGGGTAGACCAGCCCGACGAAATCCGGCCGCGAGGAGATCCCGGCCAACGGATCGCTCGGATTGTTATTCGCCTTGTCAAAGCCGTCATATGCAATGGCCGCCGTGGCCGCCAATTCGGCCCCTGCCGAGAACCCCATGATGCCGATTCGATGGGGATCGATGCGCCAGTCCTGGGCGTGGGCGCGGACCATGCGAATGGCCTGTTGGGCGTCATAAACGGCGTCGGTCTTCGGGTTGTAGCCATCTCTGCGAAGGCGGTTACGAAGGATCACCGTGTTGACGCCGTAGTTGTAAAAAAAGGGCACGAAGTCGGCCGCTTCGGTGCCGACGTTCAAGGTGTTGTGGCCTCCCCCCGCCACGAGGATGACGGCCGATCCGGTATTCAGGCTCCGGTCCACCAGGTGTACCTCTACAGAGGGATTGTGGATGTTGACGATGCTGCTGATCCGTCCCGGCACGTCCTTGCTCAGGTTGTACTTCTCGGCTTCGCGAATTCTGTCCGCCTTGAGGTATTTGGAGCCGGGCGGAAACAGGGTCACGACGCTGCCGCCCGGCAAGATGGCTTGCGGAGCATACGGCTGGTCGGTTTCGGGTCCGGGCTTGGGGATGGCCTGTGGTGCGGGAGAGGGCAGAGTGGGTTGACCGGGTGCCCCAGGCGCTTGGCCTTGGGCGATGCGCGTCGTCCATGCTGCCAAAAGCAGCAAGGCGGCCATTCCGTTCATCCAATTCTTTTTCATGGGAGGCAGCAATCGCATGGAAGATCCTTGCCAGGGATGCGGAGAGGGTGGTACAGCGAACTGGCTAGATTATTGAACGAAGCGGTCGGAATTGCAAGCCAGGGACCATGGGTGGGCCATGCCTGTTCCGATCAACGACACGGATTCGTCAACCCATTCTGCTATAAAGAAGCTAGGGAGCCCCGTCCGGAACCCGGGGCCGCACGAAGGAGTTGTGCTTTCAGGTGTGCCATGTCCAGCGCCATGCCGCCCGCCGAATCCGGGGCCTGCTCGCCGGCTGAAAAGGTCAAGCAGTTTCCGACCACGCCCGGCGTCTATCTGATGAAGGATGATCAGGGCCGCGTCATCTACGTCGGCAAGGCGCGGAATTTGCGCAACCGCGCCGGCCACTACTTCACCAAAGCTGCCGCCGAGGATGCCCGCACCGCCGAGCTTGTCAAGCTCATCGCGGACATCGAGTTCCTGGCCGCCGAGAGCGAGGTGGACGCCCTCTTGCTGGAAGCCCGCTTGATCAAAGATATCCAGCCCCGCTTCAACATCGACCTCAAGGACGATAAATCATTCCCCTATCTGCAAATTCGCATGCGGGAAGATTTCCCGCGCGTGGAATTCACGCGCAGTCCCCGTCGCCGTGGCGTCAAGCTTTATGGTCCGTTTACCAGCGCCAAGAGCCTGCGGGCGGCCCTCCAGGTATTGCAACGGATCTTCCAGTTCCGATCCTGCTCCCTGGACATCGTGGCCGACGATCCGCGCTGGCGCTGGTTTCGTCCCTGCATCCTGCACAGCATTCACCAGTGCACCGCCCCGTGCAACTTCCGCGTGACCAAGGAAGAGTATCGCAAACAGATCCGGGCCTTGCGACTCATGCTGGAAGGGAAGAAGGACAAGCTCCTGGCCGAGCTGGAACAGGCGATGCACGAGGCGAGCGCGGCTTTGCAGTTTGAGAAGGCGGCCCGGTTACGCGATGAAATTGATGCCCTGCGCAAGTTGAGCCTGCGCGGC
Source organism: Gemmataceae bacterium (assembly GCA_035295665.1). Classification (GTDB taxonomy): domain Bacteria; phylum Planctomycetota; class Planctomycetia; order Gemmatales; family Gemmataceae; genus DATGIQ01. The sequence goes on from DATGIQ010000020.1 coordinate 5,748, forward strand.
GATGTGGACAAAGATGTGCAGCCGGAAGTTTTTCAGATCGAGCCGAAGAAGGGAATGGTTGGCTTGCGCAAAGTGCTTGGGCTGCCGCAGACGCCGCGCACCATCGAAGGGATCGACATTGCCCACCTGGGCGGCGGGGAAACGGTTGCGTCGCTGGTGAAGTTTATTGACGGGCTCCCGTTCAAGCCGGGCTATCGGCGGTATCGGATCAAGAGTGTGCAGGGCGTGGACGATTTTGCATCGATCCGTGAGGTGGTGGCCCGCCGGTTTCGCAATTTGCCCCGCCATGGCGAGAGTGAAGAAGAGGAGGTCTATCCGGACCTCCTGCTAATCGACGGCGGCAAGGGGCAGCTCAATGCGGCCCTCGATGCCTTTCACCTGCTGGGCCGCGAGCCCCCCTGTTTGCTGTCGCTGGCGAAACGGGAGGAAGAGATCTATCGGCCGGACGAAGCGGAGCCATTGCGACTGAGCCGGCATGCGGCGGCGCTGCGGCTGCTCCAGTATGTGCGGGATGAAGCACACCGTTTCGCCCAGCATTACCATCACTTGTTGCGCCGTAAAAAACTGCAAGGCGAGTGAAGCACCGTGCGGATTTTGCTCACCAATGACGATGGCATTTATGCCCCTGGACTTCGGGCGCTGCGCACCGAGCTCCAGAAATTGGGGGAAGTGATCGTGGTCGCGCCGGCAACCGAGCAGAGTGCCGTGGGGCACTCGATCACCTTGTTGACGCCGCTGCTTGTACAAGAGGTCATGGATGAACAAGGTCGATTCCTGGGCTGGGCGGTCGAGGGCCGGCCGGCGGACTGCATCAAGCTGGCGCTCCTGGAACTCCTTCCCGAGCCGCCGGACCTGATCATCAGCGGGCTGAACGCCGGCTCGAATGCGGGGATCAACGTCCTCTATTCGGGCACGGTAGCCGCGGCCATCGAGGGGGCCTTTTTTCAGCGGACCAGCATCGCCATCTCCCTGGAATACATCAAGCCGAAGCTCGATTTTGCCCGGGGGGCCGAGCTGGCCCGGGTCGTCATCGAGCAGATCCTGGCACACCAACCCGGGCCCGGGACGCTGTTCAACGTGAACATTCCGAGCCTGGAGAAGGGACCCATTCGTGGCATCCGGGCTTTGCCGCAAAACGTGGTTCCCTATGTGGAGGGTTTCGATCGCCGTGTGGATCCTCGGGGCCGCATGTATTTCTGGACGACACCGGATTTCCGTTGTCCCGATTCGCATCCGGATACCGACGTGACAGCCCTGGGAGAGGGATACATCACGGTGACGCCCTTGCAGTTCAACCTGACTCATCAGGGCTTGCTCAAGCAGATGGGCGATTGGCAATGGCGATGGTGAGCGGCCAGAAAGCCGGACGGCGAGACCAACGGGATTCGATTGGAGACCGAACCGGCGTGCGGTATGCTCTTCAGGGGAAGTTTGTGTGCCGCAAACAAACGGGGATCCACGCATGGTACGGCCACTGGGTGAAAACTGGCTGGAAGTGGAACAGATTGGCGACGTCACGATCGCCCGCTTCACGGCGCGTCATCTCCTGGACGAACAGAAGATGCAGGCAATCTCTCGGCAGCTGCGGAGCCTGGGAGAAGAAGCCGGTCATCGGCCGCTGGTGTTGAATTTCGGCCAGGTCGAACGGCTCTCCACAGAGCTGATGGGCAAACTCGTGGCGCTGCAAAATCGTGTCCAGCAAAAGGGCGGACGGCTGGCCCTGTGCAAGATCCATCCGCAAGTCTACGAGGTGTTCAAGATTCTCAAGCTGCCCCAGGTGTTTTCCATCTTCACGGATGAGCAGGAAGCATTGCAGCATTTTTAGCTCCGGGCCAACGCTCGCGGCCGTCTCTTCCCACCCGATTCTTCTCTGTGGACGGAGGTCCTTAATGCGGATGCGACTCGCTTTGCTCTTGCTGCTGGGCGTCGGAGTTGGGGTGCCGCTTGGCGCCATTTCGCCGCCGCTTTCCGCGGTTGCCGAGGAGGAAACGCGGTATGTGCCGCCCAAGGGCTATGTCTGCTACCGAGCAAGCGGTCCCGTGCAGATTGATGGCCGGCTCGACGAGGCGGCCTGGCAGCAGGTTCCCTGGACCGACTTCTTCGTGGATATCGAAGGGGATGCCAAGCCCCGGCCGCGGTTTCACACGCGCGTCAAGATGCTCTGGGATGATCAGTATTTCTACGTCGGTGCCGAATTGGAGGAGCCGCATGTCTGGGGCACCGTGACCCAGCATGATGCAGTGATTTTCCAGGACAACGATTTCGAAGTCTTCATCGATCCCAACGGCGATAACCATGAGTATTACGAGTTCGAGATCAACGCACTGAATACGAGCTGGGACCTCCTGTTGCCACGGCCCTACAAGGATGGCGGCAAGGCGGTGAACAGCTGGGAGATTCCAGGATTGAAAACGGCGGTACACGTCGACGGCACGCTCAATGATCCCCGGGACACGGACCGCGGTTGGACGGTGGAAATCGCGTTTCCGTGGAAAGTCCTGGGCGAGCTGGCCTATCAACCGGCCCCGCCGCGGGACGGCGACCAGTGGCGGATCAATTTTTCCCGAGTGGAATGGCGACACGAGATCGTGGAAGGACACTACCGCAAGGTGCCCAAGACCAAGGAAGATAATTGGGTCTGGTCGCCGCAAGGCGTTGTGGACATGCACCGGCCCGAGACGTGGGGATATGTGCAATTCTCGACCGCCAAAATGGGCGAAGTGGCCTTTCGGCCGGACCCGGCGGGGCCTGTCCGCCATTACCTGCACCGGATCTACTATGCCCAGCGGCGTTACCGGGAAGTGCATGGACGATGGGCCAAGACCCTGGAGGATCTCGGGCTGTCGAGGCGGACCGAGGAAGCGTGGGCTGCACCGCCCAAGATGGACGTGGGCGAAAGCGGATTTGAAGTATCCGTTCCCATCAAAAGGCCCGACGGGACCATGCAACGCTGGCACATCCGACAGGATTCCCAGGTCTGGGCCGACCGGCAGCACGACGAGCGATAACGCTGCGAGGGGCGGCGGTTCACCGAAGCGCGCGGCGATGAGCGGCGACCCGACGGCCTTCTTGACGCCCTTCGGGTCACTCCTAAGATGGATGCATGGAGGGTTGTTTTTAGCTCGCCAAGGTGATGTTGTCACCCGGATGGGCGCTGCACCGGAACTCTAGAGGAAATAGAAATTGGAGTGACCGTGCCATTTCCACCGCTGCTCGCAGACGTTGAGCACGATTTCGATCTGGCAACGTACTATCCGATTTTTCTTTACTTGGCGGCCATTCTGGGCTTGGCCGGGGTGTGCCTGCTCGCAGCCCATCTTCCCTTCTTGAAGCCGCAGCGGCGGACAGCGGTCAAGCTCATGCCGTACGAGTCCGGCATGGACCCCATCGGGGACGCGCGGCAACATTTCGACGTCAAGTTTTACCTGATCGCGATCCTCTTCCTCGTCTTCGACGTGGAGCTGTTGTTCCTTTACCCGTGGGCCGTGGTCGCCTATCGCGAGCCGCGGCTGCTGCCGGAGGCGTTCGGGCGGCCGGTATTCTGGGAGGTGCTGGCCTTTCTCTTCACGCTGGTGGTGGCGTATGTGTACGCCTGGCGGAAAGGTGTCTTTCGATGGCGGTGAGATTGCCCGAGAATGTGGTTGCGACCCGGTTGGACGCCCTGGCAAACTGGGTGCGCAAAAACAGCCTCTGGCCCATGCCATTTGCGACGGCCTGTTGTGGGATCGAGTTGATGGCCGTCGGGGCTTCACGGCACGATATTGCCCGCTTTGGAGCCGAGGTGATGCGCTTCAGTCCACGGCAGTGTGACGTGATGGTCGTGGCTGGGCGCGTGGTCATGAAAATGATGCCCGTGCTCCAGCGGATCTGGCTGCAGATGCCGGAGCCGAAATGGTGTATTTCGATGGGCGCCTGTGCTTCCAGCGGCGGGGTGTTCGATACCTACGCAGTGGTCCAAGGCGTGGACCGTTTCATGCCGGTGGATGTGTATATTCCCGGCTGCCCGCCCCGGCCGGAACAGATCTTGCAGGCCATCATCGATTTGCAAGAAGGAATTCGTCGCACCGGTACGCTAACCGGCAAGGAATTCGAGCAGCGCACGAAACCCGGGGCGCCGCTGCCATTGGCCTTGAGTGTCGATCCGGCCGCGGCCGTCGTGGCGCCGGGGGATTTTGCGACGTCGACGCGGGTCCGCTAGCTGTTTTCGTTCCTGGGTACTTGCCTTAAACATCGGGCGAACCATGACCCACGAAACTACCCTGGCTGTTTTGCGGGAACGCTTGGGTGCGGACAGCTTCACGACCTCGGAGTTTCGCGACAATTATCGAGTCATCGTGCCGCCGGCCCGGCTCTATGGCGTCCTGGAATGCCTGAAGCAGCACGGCGGCTTCGACATGCTCGTGGATGTGACGGCTGTCGATTACCTGTACTATCCCGATGCCCGGGATCGGTTTGGCCTGATCTACGCGCTGCTGAACACGGCGACGGGGGAACGCCTGTACGTGAAAACGCACCTCAACGAGCCGGACCTCGCGATCCCATCCGCCTTCTCGTTATGGAAGGGCGCGGACTGGATGGAGCGCGAGGTGTTTGACATGTATGGAATTGTGTTCGAGAGGCATCCGGATTTGCGCCGCATCTTGATGCCGGAAGAGTTCGCAGCCTTCCCCCTCCGTAAGGATTATCCCCTGCGCGGCCGCGGGGAACGGCACAATTTCCCGGTGCTGACACGGGCCGAAGGATAAGGAAAAAGGCAAAGGTAAAAAGCAAGAGAAAGCCAGAGAGCATTGTTTTTTCTTTTGCCGTTGAACTTTTTCCTTTTTCCTTGGTGAGGTGAACATGCCGCTGGATTTGGCTGAGTCGCTGATGGCGGCCGACGGTGCCGAGCAAGAGTATCTGTGGACGCTCAATTTCGGCCCGCAACATCCGGCCACGCACACGACGCTGCGCCTCATCTTGACTCTCGATGGAGAGACGGTGGTCAAGGCGGTTCCCGACATTGGGTTCCTGCACAGCGGGTTCGAGAAGCTGGGCGAAGACCTCAATTACAACCAGTACGTCACCGTCGTCGATCGGATGAACTACATCTCGCCCTTGGCCAATGAAATCGCCTGGCACCATGCGGTGGAGAAGCTCCTGGGCATCGAGCTGACGCCCCGCTGCAAATACATCCGCACCATCTTGGCTGAGCTGATGCGGATTCACGACCATTTGCTCAATGTGGGGGCAGCCGCCCTCGATCTTGGGGCCTTCACGGCTTTCCTGTACGCTTTTTATCAACGGGAATTGATTTACGATATTTGCGAAACGGCCTCGGGGCAGCGTTTCCATCCCAGCTACACCCGCGTCGGCGGGCTCATGTACGACGTAAACGAAACGTTTGTCGACAAAGTCCGGGCCTTCGTCAAGGATTTTCCCAAGACTTACGCGGATGTGAGCCGGCTCCTGACGCGCAACCGCATCTTTGTCGACCGCATGAAAGATATCGGCGTCCTCTCGAAAGAGGACGCCATCAACCTGAGCTGCACAGGACCGATTGCACGGGCCAGCGGCGTGGTTCGCGACCTGCGCAAGGATGAACCCTACCTCGCTTACAACGATTTCGATTTCAAGGTCATCTGTGCCACGAGCGGCGACAGCTATGCCCGCTTTCTGGTGCGCATGGAGGAAATGCTGGAGAGCATCAAGATCATTCGGGCGGCCATCGAGAATTTGCCCGGCGGTCCCGTGAACGTGGATGCTGGCGGCAAGGTTGTTCTTCCCGATCAGGTCGCCACCTACCGCAGCATCGAAAGCTTGATCCAGCATTTCGAGATCATCATGCCCAACCGCGGCTTTCATCCGCCGCGGGAAGAGGTCTACGGGGCGACCGAGTCGCCCAATGGCGAGCTGGGGTTTTACGTTGTCTCCGACGGCACCGAGCGAGCATACCGTGCCCGGACAAGGCCGCCGTCTTTCATTCACTTTGCGATCTTCCCGTACTTGATCGTTGGGCATCAGATCAGCGACGTGGTTGTGGTGTTAGGGAGTTTGAACATTATCGCAGCCGAGTTAGACCGATGAGCGTACTCAGCGACGAACAACGTCAGCGCATCATGGCTTATCTGCCGCGCTATCCCCGCAAACAGGCGGTGACGCTACCGGCTCTGCACATTGTGCAGGACGAGCAACGGTGCGTATCCCACGAGGCCATCCGCGAGATTGCCGATCTCCTCGACCTGAGCCCGGCCGAGGTGAACGATACAATGACGTTTTACGGCTTCTTTCGCGGGGAGCAAAACCCCCTGGGAAAGATCCGGCTTTGGGTTTGCCGCAGCTTACCGTGCATGTTGCGAGGCGGTGACGAATTATTGGAGACGCTTTGCGACAAGCTGCACATCCGGCCGGGAGGCACGACCGCAGACGGCAAAATCAGTCTCGAATTCGCGGAGTGCATCGGTGCCTGTGAGGGGGCGCCCTGTGTGCTTGTGGACGACGAGCACCGCATGAATGTGACGCCGGACAACGTGGATGCGCTCCTGGCAGAACTCAGAAGTTAGGGCACAAGAGGCACCGCGGCGCTTCGGATTCCGCTTGTCCGGCTGAGGGATAAACGTCGATGGCAGAATTCGAACCTGTGCTCCTTCGCCGTGTGGGCAAGCCGAACAGCCAGTCGATTGAGACCTACCGCGCCGACGGCGGTTACCGCGCCCTGGCCAAGGCCGTCAACGACATGACGCCTGAGCAGGTCGTGCAAGAGGTCAAGAACTCGGGACTGCGCGGTCGGGGAGGGGCAGGCTTTCCCTGCGGCGTCAAATGGACGTTTCTTCCCAAGGACCATCCGGGACCGATCTTCTTGTGCGTCAATGGGGACGAAAGCGAGCCGGGAACTTTCAACAACCGCATTCTCATGGAAGAAGACCCCCACCAATTCCTCGAGGGGGTTATTCTCGCTTGTTACGCAACCCGAGCCAGTACGGCGTACATTTATCTCCGCTACGAGTACGGCAGCAGTTTTCGTGTCATGCAAAAGGCCATCGACGAAGCCTATGCGAACAACTTGCTCGGCCGGAACATCCTCGGCAAGGATTTTCACCTGGATGTCTTCCAGCATCGGGGGGCGGGGGCATACATTTGCGGGGAGGAGACCGGTCTGATCGAGAGTTTGGAGGGAAAACGTGCCTGGCCGCGGATCAAGCCGCCGTTTCCCGCGGTCGAGGGAGCATTTCGGAAGCCGACCGTCGTGAACAACATTGAGACGTTGGCCTGTGTCACGCACATCATCGATCGCGGTGCGGCGTGGTTCAAATCCATTGGGGTGCCGCCCGATCCCAACAACCCCAGGGACGCCGGCAGTTATGGCCCGAAATTGTATTGCATCAGCGGACACGTCAACAAGCCCGGCTGCGTGGAGCTGCCGCTGGGTGTGACCGTGCGGGAACTGGTCGATCGGTATGCCGGGGGCGTGTGGAAAGGGCGCAAGGCCAAGGGCTGCATTCCCGGTGGGCTCAGCATGGGATTCTTAACGGAAAAGGAATTCGATACGCCGCTCGACTTCAACGCTCCGCTCAAGGCCGGCTGCCTGGGTCTGGGTACGGCGGCCGTCATCGTGTTCGATGACCAGACGAGCATTGTGGACGTGCTGTACAATTCGTGCCGCTTTTTTGCGCACGAATCGTGTGGCCAGTGCACGCCGTGCCGCGAAGGGACCGCCTGGATGCTGAAGATGCTGGAGCGGATGCGTCACGGCCGGGGGCGGATCGAGGACTTGGATATCCTCAAAGGGATCGCCGATTCAATCGGCATCATCCCGGGGACAACCATTTGCGGCCTCGCTGATGGTGCGGCCTGGCCGGTGAAGAACGCCATCGCCAAATATCGCCAAGAGTTCGAGGAATATATCCGCCGCGGCCAAAAGAGCGAAGAGCCGACGCTGGCAGCGGCGCACTAATCACGGTACAGACAACGAGGGGTCCGAAGATGAATTCGCTGCGGAGAACTGTTTGGAGCGTAGTCGTTTTGGCCGGAGCCCTGCTCCTACCTGGCTGTTCGCCGAACACGCCAACGCCGTCGAAGCCGGCGCCCGCGCCCAAGCCGGAACCAACTCCGAGCAGTCCGCCAGCACGCACCTCCGGTGGGTCTGCCAGTGGCGGCGCGATTCAGGCTGTGCGCGGAGCTGTGAAGCGGGTGGGCGATGAAAGCGAGTTGCGGAACTTTGCAACGGCCTACATGCAAGAGGCCCTGACCAACGGGCGGGGACCCTCCAACGTCCAGGAGATCCGGACTTCGCTGACTCCAAAGATGGTCAAGGCGTTCGACAAGGACGGCGATTATGTCGTGAATTGGGGCCTGCAAAACCCGTCCGGCAGTACGATTTTGGCGTACGCAAAGGATCCGGACCAGTACGGACTTCGGTTGGTGGCCAAGGGAGATGGTGCCGTCGTACGCATGTCCAAGGAGGAGTTCGAGCAGGCGAAATCGAGACGATGAAGGTCCAGTTCGGCGGCGGTTCACAGAACCCCCACTGAACATAATCTGTGCAGCAATCTATGGCAACTGTCTACATCAACAATCAGCCGGTCGACATCGGCAACGAAAAGCTGAATTTGATTCAGGCGGGCCTGAAAGCCGGCGTGTTCATTCCGCACTATTGCTGGCACCCTGCCCTGACCGTGGTTGCCAGCTGCCGGATGTGCCTCGTCGAGGTTGGAGAACGCAAGCCCGACGGTAAGGTTACCATGCAGCCCAAAGTGGTGCCGGCTTGCCAAACCCCTGCCAAGGACGGCACCGTCGTCGTCACCAATAGCCAGCGGGCACGCTATGCTCAGGAGCAGACGCTGGAATCGCTGCTTCTCAATCATCCCCTTGATTGCCCGGTTTGTGACAAGGCCGGCGAGTGTTTGCTGCAGGATTTCAGTTACAACTTCGGCCGGTCCAAAAGCCGGATGATCGACCAGAAAAACACACCCCCTAACAAGCCCGACCTGAGCGACACGATCACCCTGTTCACCGACCGCTGCATCATGTGCTCACGCTGTGTCCGTTTCACCCGTGAGATTAGCGGCACCGCCGAGTTGCAGGTCATGAACCGCGGGGATCATTCCGAGATCGATATCTTTCCCGGCGAGCCGCTGAACAACAAACTGGCCGGCAACGTGGTCGATCTTTGTCCCGTCGGCGCGCTGGGCAGCAAGGATTTCCTTTACAAGCAGCGGGTCTGGTTCCTCAAGAGTCAGAAAAGTGTGTGCCCCGACTGTAGCACTGGGTGTAGCATTTTCGTCGACCAAAACAAGGATATTGTCTACCGTCTGCGTCCGCGTGAAAATCCCCAGGCCCAGGGCTATTTCATGTGCGATGAGGGGCGTTACGGTTTTCATTATGTGAACTCCGATCAGCGCTTCAGCCGGCCTCTTGTGGGCGGGCAGGTTGCGGGAAACGGTTCAGCCACCCCGATCGCCTATGGCGACATCCTGGCCAGTCTACGCCGCGATCTCCAGGAGGTTGCAGGCCGCGACGGTTCAACCCTGGCGGCCATGCTGTCGCCCTTCTTGACCTGCGAGGAGGCGTACCTGCTGGCCAAATATCTGAAAGGGCTGTCTACCAACGTCCGGCTTTTCCTCGGTCCCGTACCGGTGGCGGGCGAGGACGATACCTATCCCAAGGATCGCCGCGGCCAACCCACGGAGCCGGTGAAATTTACCATTCGGAAGGAGAAATGTCCCAATCGGCGAGGGGTTGAAGCGGTCCTTCGCCACTTCCAGGGAGAAGTGACTGGCTTCGACGAACTGCTACGGTTGGCCGGCGGAGGAAGTCTCCAGGCGGTGTACTTGGCTGCGGGCTACCCGCCTCGTCCGGGAGGGTGGATCAGCGAGGCCCAGGCAGAGCAGCTCGGCCGGGTTGCCTTGGTCGTCATTCAGGACCTCTTCCCATCGCCGGCCAGTACACGGGCGAAATATGTCCTGCCCGCGGCTTCCTTTGCCGAGAAGGCCGGCACCTTTGTCAACCACGCCGGATTGGCACAAGCGGTCCATTGGGCGATCCGACCGCCCCATCACTTGCACACAGATGGCCAGGTCTTTCTTGACCTCTTGGAACGGCGCGGCTTGCTGCACGCTCCGACGGTGCGGGCGGAGTTGGCCCGGGAAATGCCGTATTTCGCCCCCCTGGCTCAGGCCGATCTCGGCGAACACGGTGTTTTCCTGGAGAGCAGAACGTAAACAGTCCCAACCCCAGGCATCCCATGCCCGAATTTTCGCTGTGGATTGCGATTGTCACGATCGTCGTCGTCATGGGCGGCATCCTGACCATCTGCGCCTACCTTATCTATGTCGAGCGGAAGATTGCCGCCTGGGTACAAGATCGGATCGGCCCCAACCGCGTCGGCCCCTTCGGTTTGCTCCAGCCACTGGCGGATGGTCTCAAATTCCTCCTGAAAGAGGACATTATTCCGGATCATGTGGATAAACTGCTCTACCTGGTGGCGCCGGCCATCGCGATTATCACGGCACTGTTGGCATTTGCCGTGGTTCCCTTCGGACCGACAAATATCCCGGCCGGCGAGCCACCGTATGAATTCGTGATCGCTCCCGGTGTCGATATCGGGATCGTGTTCGTTTTCGCAGTCACGAGCCTCACGGTTTACGCCATCATCCTCGGCGGTTGGTCGTCCAACAACAAGTACAGTCTCCTGGGCGCCCTGCGCTCCAGTGCGCAGCTGATCAGCTATGAAATCCCGATGGGGATGTCGATCCTCGGGGTCATTCTTCTCACGGGCTCGCTCAACCTCGAAACGATCATTGAACAGCAAGTCCGCCACGGAATTTGGGGCTGGAATATCTGGTACCAACCACTGGCGTTTCTGCTGTTTCTCACTAGCGTGCTTGCGGAGTGCAATCGTCTCCCCTTCGATCTGCCGGAGGCGGAACAGGAGCTGATCGGCGGTTACCACACCGAATACAGTGCCCTCAAGTTTGGGATGTTTTTTCTGGGCGAATATACGCACGTGATTACCACCAGCTTCTTGCTGGCGACGCTGTTCTTTGGAGGCTGGGATTTTCCCGGCGTGACGTCGGTGGGCGGCTTGCTCGGAATTATTCTCAAGCTCATCGTGTTTTTGCTCAAGATGTCCAGTTTCATTGTCTTCTATATGCTGATCCGCTGGACGTTGCCGCGCTTCCGGTTTGACCAGCTGATGGGCCTGGCCTGGAAAGTGATGATTCCGCTCGCCCTGCTCAATCTGGTCTGCGTGATGGTCGTGAAGGAATGGGATTGGCATCCGCTCTGGCTGCTGCCGGTGTCGCTCCTCCTATTCGTGGTCACCGCGGTCGTGGCGGGATGGTGGCCAAGGCCGCCCAAACGGGTACTGACAGTGACGCGCGGCCATGAGCGCATGGAAACCGCGGTATCCTGAGCCGTTGGTGGCGAAGGCGAGCCTACTTTGCGAGGGTTACCGATGCCGATTGCCGCCGGTGATGTAACGTGGGTCGAGGAGCCGCAGATCGGTGTCCTGGGCCGGCTCTACCTGCCGGCCATTATAACGGGTCTCCAGACCACCGTCCGACACATGTTCATGCCCAAAGTCACGGTGGAATTCCCCGAACAGCAGCCGATCTTACCGCCCAATTACCGCGGCGTACACCGCCTGAATCGGGACGAACAGGGACGCGTCAAGTGCGTGGCCTGTTACATGTGCTCGACGGCCTGTCCGGCTCATTGCATCGACATCGTAGCTGCGCCATCGCCGTGGCCCGACCGGGAAAAATACCCGGAGCTGTTTGTCATTGACGAGCTCCGCTGCATCTACTGTGGCATGTGCGAAGAAGCATGTCCGGTGGACGCCATCGAGCTGACTTCGCTATACGACCTGACCGGCTTGAGTCGAGAAGAGATGATGTTTGACAAAGAAAAACTCTTGAGCGTTTTCGATGAGACGGTCAAGGCCGGCACGGATCCAATCCGAACCAAGCGGGGACGGCTCAGTGTTGCTTCCGAACCGCTGACGGCCAACTCCTGAATGACCTAGCCTGCAGGGGAAGACGAACCATGCCGCGGCCCCTCGTTCTCGATGTGCCGGTGTCTGCTCCGACGGGATCGGCCTGGGCGATCGCGCTGTCGGTGATCTTGGGGCTGGTTGGGGTTTATCTGCTGCTCCCTCGGCCCCAGCGCTATCCCCCCTTGTGGGGAGTCGCCGCCACCGCCTTGGCCTTGCTCCTGGCCGGCGTTTTCTTGATCCGGAGCAGTGGGGCGGCGGTCGAGATGGTCCTGTTCTATCTGTTTTCGGCCATCGCCATAATCGCCGGTGGTCTGCTCGTGACCCATCGGAACCCGGTCAAGGCGGCGTTATCCTTCGCCTTGGTCGTGCTGAGTACCTGCGGCCTCTTCCTCCTCCAGGCGGCACCGTTTTTGATGGCGGCTACAATCATCATCTACGCTGGGGCCATCATCGTTACCTTTCTGTTTGTCATCATGTTGGCCCGACAGAGTGGAATTTCGGACGCTGATGCGCGTTCGCGGGAGCCGCTTCTGGCCAGCATCGCGGGATTTGTGCTGCTCGGCGCCATCCTGTTTGTACTCCAGGCCACCTACAACACCAACGATCTGGATGACTTGCTTGCCGTCACCGATCGCGCCCTACACGTATCGTCACCGGAAGCCATGCAACGCGCCCTGGGCAACAAAAGGGAATTCTTCGGGCGGTTCCGTCTCGAAGCAGGAAGACGTACGGCCGCCGCCGAGCCAGCGCGGTCGCTCCGTGCTGCGTTGACGGACCTCGATGCCGAATGGAAGGAACAGAACGCAAACGGCGACCGGATGAGGCAAGCCCTGGTCCGGCTTCGAGAAGCCGGCCTCGAGGCTCGCCAACGACAAGGAAGTCTTCCGCTGCCCGTCGGGCTCCCATTGTCCACGTACAGCCAGAACATCGTGCCCGGCCCGAATCCGGATCAACCCCGTGGAGCCTCACTGCCGAGTGAGAATGTGGCGTTTCTGGGCAGGAGTTTATTCACTGATTATTTACTGGCCGTGGAGCTGGGCGGCACGCTCTTGCTTGTGGCCACCATCGGGGCCATCGCCATTTCGGCACGCCGCGCGGAGGGACTACGATGAATCCGGTGCCGATGCTTGCGAATTACCTGGTCGTTGGGGCGATCCTGTTCGCGCTGGGAGCGGTGGGTTTCCTGGCCCGGCGCAACCTGATCATCATGTTTCTCTCCGCGGAGATGATGCTCCAGGGAGTGGCCCTGAACCTGGTCGCATTCGCCCGGGCTCGGGCCAACCTCCAGGGGCAAGCGTTCACGCTGTTCATCATTACCGTGGCAGCCTGCGAAGCCGGCATCGCCCTGGCACTCATTTTAATGCTGTACCGCAGCCGCCGGTCGCTGGATGTCAGTCTGTGGCAAGATTTGCGCGAGGCCGGCCAGGAACCGACCGTGGACGAAGAACCGTTGCCCCTGGAGCCGGTTTCTGCCCCGCTGCCGCGCTTAAGCCCCGCCGGTCTGGAGCCGCAACAACAGGAAGAGACCAGCCATGTTTGATGCGATTCCCTACCTGTGGTTGATCCCTGCCTTCCCGCTGGCAGCCAGCGTCCTTACCGCATTCTTGGGACCACGACTGCTGCGTAAGCACAGCCACTGGCCCTGCATCGTGGGTGCGGTGTTGTCCTGTATCTTGGCGTTCGGGGTGCTTGTCGCCATCGGACGGCAGGGTACGGAGATCCGTGAATACTACACCTGGTTTCAGGCAGGGGATGTGTACGTTGGATTTACGCTCCGTGCCGATGCTTTGACGGCCATCATGCTCGTTACGGTGACGTTCATCAGCAGCTTGATCGCCATCTACTCGGTCGGCTACATGCATGCGGAGGAAGGCTATGCGCGCTTCTTCGCCGAGATTGCCCTGTTCCTGTTTTCGATGACGGGGTTGGTGCTGGCGGAGAACTTGTTGCTCCTGTACGCCTTCTGGGAAGGGGTCGGCCTGTGCAGTTACCTGCTGATCGGCTTCTGGTTTACCAAACCATCAGCTGCGGAGGCGGCGCGGAAGGCGTTCCTGGTGACGCGCTTGGGGGATATTGGCTTCCTGATCGGGATCCTCGTGATTTGGTCGCAATTTCACCTCAATGGCCAGCCTCTGTACGCCCTCGATTACAAGACGGTCTTCGATGCGGTTGGCCAGGCCGGCTTCGAAGGTCCGATCACGGCGGCCTGCCTGTTGCTCTTCTGTGGAGCCGTCGGCAAGTCGGCCCAGTTTCCACTCCATGTCTGGCTTCCCGATGCCATGGAAGGTCCAACTCCCGTGAGCGCGCTGATCCATGCGGCCACGATGGTGACGGCCGGCGTGTACATGGTGGCCCGGTGCACGCCGCTGTTCGAACGCGCACCGGACGCCCAGCTGGTGGTGGGCTGCATCGGCGGTTTCACCGCTTTGCTGGCAGCCTTGATTGCCTTGACCCAGAATGATCTCAAGCGGGTGCTGGCCTATTCCACGATCAGCCAGCTCGGCTACATGTTCCTGGCCCTGGGCAGCGCGACCCGGCCGGAGCTAGACCGTGCTAACCCGCTGGTCACCATGGCTGTCGTGGCGGCGATCTTCCACCTGTTCACGCATGCCTTTTTCAAAGCCCTTCTTTTCCTTGCTGCGGGCAGCGTGATGCACGCCATGGGCAATATCATCGACATGCGGCGATTCGGCGGCCTGCGGTACGCGCTGCCGTGGACGCGATGGACGTTTTTGTCCGGCGCGGCCGCACTGGCCGGGTTTCCGCTGCTTTCCGGCTTCTGGAGCAAGGATGAGATTCTGTCGGCCGTCGCCTTCGCCGGAGAGGAAGGGCATCCGTATCGGGCGGCCTATGTTGTACTGCTCATCGTCGGCTTGGTGACCGCGGGGTTGACAGCCTTTTACACCTTCCGGGCTTATTTCCTGACGTTCTCCGGTGAGCTGCGGACGCCTCCGGAAGCTGGTCATCATGTTCACGAATCTCCGCCCGTCATGGTGGTGCCGCTGGTCATCCTGGCCATTGGGGCGCTCGTGATCGGCATCATTGTCGAACCCTTCACGCACTGGTTCAGCGGTTTCCTCGCCTTGACGCCCTACTTCACGCCGATCCATGAGCACGAATTCAATTGGCTGCTCATGGTGGGGAGCAGCATCATCGCGCTGGGTGGAATCGGCCTAGCCTGGTTCCTGTACGTTTTCCAACCCGGCGTCGTAACCCGGCTTGCCTCGGCAGTGCCCGGTTTGTATCAGTTGTCGCTGAATAAGTTTTATCTCGACGAACTGTACTCCTTCTTCCTGGTGCAACCAGTGCTTGGCCTGGCGGCGTTCGGCCGGGCATTCGACCTGTATGTGGTGGACGGCTTGGTGGACCTCCTCGGCCAGGTTCCGCGTTTCTTGGGACTGATGTTTCGACCGATTCAAAACGGACTGGCGCAGTTTTACGCATTGGCCATGGCGCTGGGGTTAGCGGTATTCCTCATCGCCTTGGTCTGGCGTTATGGATGGTAGGGTTAACGGCGGTTCTGCGAACCGCCGTTAAGCGAAGGGCGATCATGATCCTAACCAACTTGCTCTGGATCCTCCTGGCGATTCCAGTGGTGGCGTCGGCGGTGGTGGCTGCCCTGGGACCGCGTCCTACCGTGGCAATTCGGTGGATCAGCCTGACGGCCACACTGGCGTGTGCCTTATTGGCGTTCATCCTGGCTGCTGATCTGCATGCGCACGTCGCGCCGGCTTTGCCGCCCCGCTCTGCCGATTTGGCCGCTCTGCCAACGTTCGCCCCCAGTTACGTCACCCGAGTCTCGCTCCTGCCCCTCGGTCCGGGGGCCGTCGAATTCTTTATCGGCCTGGATGGGTTGAATGTTTGGCTCGTCGTCTTGACGGCCGTGCTCATGGTCCCGGCCGTGCTCGTCTCCTGGCACTCCTTCCAGGTTCAGGAGCGGATCAATGAATACTTTGCTTGGCTGTTGGCGCTGGAAACCGGGATGATAGGGGTGTTTTTGTCCTTCGATATCGTCTTGTTTTACGTCTTTTTTGAGCTGACGCTGGTACCGTTGTTCTTCCTCATTGGGATCTGGGGCGGTCCAGAACGCCGCTATGCCGCCCGAAAATTTTTCATCTACACGCTGACGGGGAGCCTCATCACCTTGTTGGGAGTCCTTGGCGTCGTCTTGTTCTGTTACCTGGAAGAGGGAGAGCTGACCTTCTCCATTCCGCGCCTGCTGCAACTAGCCAATGGGCTCTATATCCGGGATGGTGCGGTGCACGATAGTTACGGCAACTTCCAGTTCTGGGTCTTTTTGGCGTTGATGGCTGGATTCGCGATCAAGGTGCCGCTCGTGCCATTCCACACCTGGCTTCCCCTGGCCCACGTCGAAGCACCGACGGCCGGCAGCGTCTTGCTGGCCGGCGTGCTCCTCAAGATCGGGGCCTATGGATTTCTGCGCCTTTGTGTGCCGCTCGCCCCGGATGCCAGTCTCACATTGGGCGTTCCGTTGATCGGCGCGCTGGCGGTGATCGGCATCATCTACGGTGCCATCTGTGCCCTGGCCCAGGAAGATTTCAAGAAGCTCGTCGCCTACAGCAGCGTCAGTCATTTGGGTTTTTGCATGCTTGGCATGTTTGCTCTCAACCTGACGGGCCTGTCCGGCAGTCTGCTGGAGATGATCAATCACGGGTTGTCGACCGGTGCCCTTTTCCTTCTGGTCGGCATGCTCTACGAACGCTACCACACTCGGCAGATGCATGACTATGGCGGGCTGGGGGCACGGCTGCACTTATTGGCGTGTTTCATGGTGTTCACTTGCCTGTCGAGCCTTGGTTTGCCGGGTTTGAACGGTTTCGTCGGCGAGGCTCTGGTGTTCTTTGGGATGTTCGAGTTCCGCCCCGTGTATGCGATCGTGGGCACGGCCGGCATCCTCCTTGGAGCTTGGTACCTGCTCCGGCTGCTCTTGCGGGTCTTCTTCGGTCCTGTGAAAGAACCCGAGCACGCAGGTCATGGACCGATTCTCGATTTGAATTTTCGCGAGTTGGCCGCGCTGGTGCCCATTGCATTGCTGTGTCTGCTGATCGGCATCTATCCCCAGCCGATTCTGGATACCTCAAACCGGGATTTGTCCGTCGTCGCGCAGCTCACCGCCGCAGCCAAAGATCGCCAAAGCCGCAGGGATGGATTGGCGCGGCGTTCCCAGTCCGCGAAGGACCAGGAGCAGACCGCGGCCGTGATTCTGGAAGGGAGAAAATCGCAGTGATCTCCATTGATGCTATTCTCCTTGGCGTGTTCAAACTGGCGATCCCGGAAGCGATTCTGGGGGTGGGGGCGTGCGTTCTGTTCCTGGGCACCACGTTTCGGATGGATCGCAACCTATGGGCCACCGTGGCATTGGTTACGCTTGGCTTGGCGGGGCTGGCGTTGGCATACAGCCCGTCCGCCAACACGACGTTTCCGGAGTTCTTTGCCAGCCCGCTGGTACTTGATCGCCTGGGTTTCCTGGTCAAATCCATCGCTCTGGCCAGCGGTGCGGTGTTTGTCTTGTTCAGTTGGAATGCTGTCCCCGACCGCCAGGCCGGCGAATACTACGCTTGTCTGCTCCTGATCATCGCGGGAGTCTGTCTGACCGGGACGGCTAATGAGCTGGTGACGCTGTTCTTGGCCCTGGAATTGATCAGCATTCCCACCTACGTGCTCCTGTATTTACCTCGGTATGACAACGCCGCCCAAGAAGCGGCCATGAAGTACTTTCTCTTGAGCATTTTTTCCTCGGCATTGACCCTGTTCGGGTTCAGCTATCTCTACGGGCTATCAGGGACGACCAATCTGCCAGCCTTGCTGGCGACTTTGGGCAATGCGGCCGGTGATGGTTTGCCCCAGACGGCGCAGGTGGCCCTGGTCATGGTGGTTGCGGGGTTGGGTTTTCGGATCACGGCGGTCCCGTTCCATTTTTATGCCCCGGATGTCTATCAAGGGACGCCAACGGTGGCCGCGGCGATCCTTGCATTTCTGCCCAAGCTCGCCGGCTTCGTGGCCCTGGTACGTGTGCTCGGCTTCCTTTGGGTGAGCCAGACCGGGACCGTTGGCCTGGCGTTGGGCGAACAGGTGCCGATGCTGTTTTTCATCTTGGCGGCAGTGACCATGTTCCTCGGCAATCTGCTGGGGTTGCTCCAGGATAACTTGAAACGGCTGCTGGCCTACTCCAGTGTGGCTCACGCCGGTTACATGTTGATCGGCCTGGCCGTGGCACCCGACCTGCGCGGTGAGGAGACGGCGGGCGGAGTCGATGCGGTCCTGTTTTACCTGGTTGCGTACGGTGCCATGACCATCGGTGCCTTTGCCGTCCTGGCGTACCTCAGCACGCCGCAGCGCCCGGTGGAGATGCTCGACGACTTGGCCGGGCTCAGCCAGAGCCATCCGGGAGTGGCGTTGTTGATGGCGCTTTTTCTGTTTAGTCTGATTGGAATTCCGTTGACCGCCGGCTTCGCGGGCAAATTTGTGCTCTTTTTCGGAGCTATGGCGGTGGCGCCGCGCCCGGAACATCCATGGCTGTTCCGGGTCTTGGCTCTGATCGGGGTGATCAACGCCGCCATCGGCGCCTGGTATTATCTCCGCATCCTCACGGTCATGTATCTACGCAACCCGATCAAGCCACTGGCAAAGGCCCATTCCTGGCCCGGCCTGGCCACGGTGTGGATTTGTGCCCTGGTGACCCTATTTCTCGGTCTGTATCCGAACCCGCTGCTGCGCGTGAGCCGGGATGCTGCCCTGCCGGCACGCAGTCCCCAACCGCAGCAGGCTCGGCTCTGAGCGCTCCTGTGTCCGATTGGCCTTGCGGTTTTCTGGACGGCCCGGCTGCCGAGGTCCTGCGCAGCTACGGGATGCTTTGCCCCGATCAATCTGTGCTAACACTCGGCAACCGCGGCGGCTTCAGCGGTGCCCGACTTTGGAAGGTTGGGGACGGCGTGGGCGCCTGTTGTCTTCGCGCCTGGCCACCCGGGGACCCAACGCCGGAGCGGCTCAGCTGGATTCATGGGCTGATGCGGCGGGGTCGCGAGAGAGGACTGGATTTCGTACCGGCTGTTGCGCGAACCGCTCAGGGGACGACATGGATCGCCCATGGCGGCCGGCTTTGGGACGTCATCGCCTGGATGCCGGGCCAAGCTGATTTCCAGGAGCAGCCCACACCGGCGCGACTGGATGCGGCTTGTATGGCTCTCGCCCGACTGCATGGAGCGTGGGCCGGGGTTGATCCGGTGCAGGGTCCCTGCCCCGGTATCGGGCGGCGCTTGCGAATTGCCCAGGAATGGATCCACATCATCGAATCTGGCTGGTGCCCGGAGTTCGAAGAACAAGAAACAGATCCAGTCCTTCCCTGGGCACAGCGGGCTTGGACCTTGTTCCAGAGCCGAATTGGCAGCGTACCCCGCACCCTGGCCACGTGGAGGGATCGCGCGTTTCTGCTCCATCCCTGCCTGTGTGACATTTGGCATGATCATGTCTTGTTTGAAGGCGACCGGGTGAGCGGATTGATTGATTACGGCGGTGTCAAAGTCGATCATTGTGCGGTCGATCTGGCGCGGCTATTGGGCAGCTTGGTGGAAGACAACGCCGACCGGCGCGATGCAGGCTTGAATGCCTATCTCCGCTGCCGTCCACTATCGTGGGAAGAGCAAGCCTTGGTCGGTGTCCTGGATGAAACGGGAGCCGTCATCGCGGTCGCCAACTGGCTCAACTGGCTGTACCGCGATGGGAAAACCTATGAGGACCGTACAGCGGTGGCGCGACGGTTGGCGAAGGTGGTGCAACGGTTGGAGAAAGGGAAATCACCCGTTTAAACTAGCGCACCATCCCAAGCCGTGTCGAGCCACCGCACTCCACGGACTACCGCTTCGAGAATTGGAAGCTCTTGCGAGCCCCTTTCTTGCCGTATTTCTTTCGTTCCTTCATTCGGCCATCACGGGTCAGGTAGCCGGAGTCGCGCAGCTTCTTGGCCATGCTGCTGACGGTATCCTCTTCGGTGGCTTGAGTCGGCAGTCCGAACATCGTCTTGAGGGCGCGGGCAATCCCCTGGGAAATAGCGCCGCCTTGCCCCGTGAATCCGCCTCCCCGCACATTGGCGAACACGTCCAGCCGATTGCGCATCTCGGTCAGTTCCAGAGGCCCGACAACGGCGGAGCGGTCTTTGTCTTCAGTGAAGTAGTCCATAAGTTCGCGGCCGTTGATCATCAACTTTCCCGAGCCTTCGCAGATCCGGACGCGGGCAACCGAAGTCTTGCGGCGGCCGGTACCGAGATAATACGTCTTTTTCGTTTTCACTTCCGCCACGGGCATTCTCCGAATCAGGACCGGGGTTTCAATTCTTGCGGTTGCTGGGCCTGGTGAGGATGGCTCGGCCCAGCATAGACTTTCAATTTCGTCATTTGTTGCCGGCCGAGGCGATTGCGCGGCACCATGCGCCGGACCGCTTCGAGCAGAATGCGCTCCGGGCGTTTGGCCAGCACCTGGCGAGCCGTCACTACCTTCAACCCGCCGGGATAATGGCTATAGGATTGGTAGGTTTGCGAGTCCCATTTCTTGCCGGTGAAGCGGACTTTCTCAGCATTGATGACGACGACGAATTCGCCCGTGTCCGTGTGGGGCGTGTACTCGGGCCGGTGCTTGCCACGCAGGATGGTCGCAATCTGAACGGCCAGCCGGCCGACGACCTGATTGGTGGCATCCACGAGAAACCAGCGTTGGGGCACTTCCCCTGTCTTGGCCATGTACGTTGACATCACAATTCTCATCATGCCAGAAGCTGAATCTACTGAAATAGTCATGATAAGTGGTGCCTTGCGATCGTCAAGGGCAACCGAACGGCGGCCTCGCTCGGGCTTAGCCAGTCCGCTACAATCTGGATGGTTTACAACGCGGGCACGCAAGCATGAGCCAAGATCCCCTCCACCTGCTCTGCATCGAGCCACATTTCCCCGGCCGGTTGGGCGCCGTCGCTGACTGGTTGGTACGGCGGCGCGGTTATCGGTGCCGGTTTTACTGCAATGGCGCGGAGGCGCAAGAGCATTGGCCCCCGTCGGTCGGCAACGGCCTGGATCTAATCTTCTTCAACGTCGGCGGGGTGGCTCGCGAACAGACCGTGCCGTGGACCCGGCAACTGGAACGCGGCCTTTGTTATGCCTATGGTTGCT
This sequence comes from Gemmataceae bacterium, assembly GCA_035295665.1. Lineage (GTDB taxonomy): Bacteria > Planctomycetota > Planctomycetia > Gemmatales > Gemmataceae > DATGIQ01. Next base: position 26,895 of record DATGIQ010000020.1, read on the forward strand.
GGGAAGTGCTGGAGGCGCGGCGGCCGCGGCCGGTGGATGTCGTGCTGGCGCGCTCGGCGGGGCTAGGATCTTCCCTGTTCGCTTCGGTTCATTTGCCCGGCGTTCCCGTCGTCAATTTCTTCGATTATTTCATCCATCCGCACGCCAACGACTTGGCTGACGAAGCGGGGCTAGACACCCCGCCAGCGTACTTTCAGTGGCGGCGAGCCAGCAATGCGATGGACTTGCTGGACCTGGAGAATATCGCCCTGGCGTGGACACCGACCGAGTGGCAACGGCGCCTGTTCCCGGCCGAGTACCGGGATGGGTTTGTCGTTCTCTACGACGGCGTGAACACACGCCGGTTTGAACGACGTCCTGGCTCGCCGCGGACAGTCGCCGGCCGAGCCATTCCAGCGGAGACACGTATCGTCAGCTTTGTTGCGCGCTCTCTGGATCGTTTGCGTGGTTTTGAGCGTTTCGTGGACCTGGCCAATCGGCTGCTGAGCGCGCGCGCGGATGTGCTGTGCATCGTGGTGGGAGACCCCATCGTTCAGCGCGGCCTGGATGTGCAATTCTATCGTCAGGATTACCCAGCCCATATCCAGGGCCAGACACCCTGGGTTGATCCCGGCCGCGTCTGGTTCTTGGGGGCCGTTCAGCAAGAGGTCGTTGCGGAAGTCCTGGTTGCCAGCGATCTCCATGTCTACCCCAGCCGGCCATATCCGATCTCCCGCTCCCTGCTGGAGGCCATGTCGGCCGGCTGCACGGTCTTGGCCTGGGATACGGATCCCGTGCGGGAGTTTCTTGTGCAGGATCAAACCGGACTTCTGGTAAAGCCGAACAACCTGGATGCCGCGGAGCAACAGGCGCTGGCCGTGCTCACCGACCCCGTTGCTTACTATCCCCTGGGCCAGGCGGCCGCCGCAAGGGTTCGTGAACAGTACGCCCAGGACATTACGCTGTCCGCGTTGGCCACTCATCTGGGTCGACTGGTGGAGAGAGGGGGGTGAGGCACCATGCACATTCTCTTTACCCACCGGGCCTTTCCCGCTCAGTTTGGTCAGGTGGCGCTGGAGCTGAGCAAACGCTACGGTTGGAGATGCAGCTTCCTGATCGACCACATCTCCCGCTGTCCCGAGCCCACCGAAGAAATGGTGTCACGGCTCAACCTGTACCAGATTCCGCTGTCGGCTGCGTTTCGGGCACAGAAGAGTCCTCCCTGGGCCCAGAGCTTTGGCCGGTATTTGGAGGTTTGCCAGGCGGGCTGGGAGGCATTGCGGGCCCTTCCGGATCTGAGTCCGGATCTCGTGGTTGGCCATGCCGGTCTGGCGCCAACCTTATTCCTTCCGGAGCTGGTCGATTGCCCCATCGTCAATTATTGCGAATATTACTTCGCCCCGCACCGCCGTGATTTGACGTACCGGATCGACTTGCCGCCCGCTGAGCCGGCCCCGTTCTTCCCGCGCTGCATCAACGCGGCCACCTTGGCCAGCCTCGTGGCTTGCGACGCCGGCTATGCACCGATGCACTGGCAGCGGCGCGCCTTTCCGCAGCGGTTCTGGCCCAAGATCGAGGTCCACTTCGACGGCATTGACACCACCCTGTACCGGCCCCAGCGGACCAGTTTGGTTGTGAACGGGCAAACCATTCCCGAGGAAATTCGCGTCGTGACCTTTGTGGCCCGGGGGCTCGAGTCGATGCGTGGGTTCGACCTCTTCATGAGAGTCGCGAAGCGGATTTGCCGGGAGCGGTCGGATGTACTTTTTGTTATCGCCGGAGATGAAGAGACCTACTACGGCTGGGATCAACTCCACACCGGTCAGCTCAGCTTCAAACAATGGGTGCTGAGCCAGGGCGATTATGATGTGTCGCGGTTTGTTTTTCTTGGGCACATCGAACCGGCACGGTTGGCCCAAGTCCTTGGCCGAAGCGATCTGCATATCTATCTCAGTGTGCCATTCGTGGTGTCCTGGTCGCTGCTGAATGCCCTGGCGAGTGGCTGCGTGGTCCTTGGTTCCCAGGTGGATCCAGTGCGCGAAGTCGTGGAGCCCGGACGAACCGGTTTGATGGAGCCGCTCTACGATATCGATCGCCTGGCCGAAACGTCGCTGGGGGTGCTGGCTAATCCGGGCCAATATCGTCCCCTGGGCCAGGCGGCGCGGAAGTGGGTGGAAGAGAAATACAGCCTTGACGTGTGTATTCCGGAGCTGAAAGATTATTTCGAACGTGTGGGCCAACTGCCTCCTTCATGAATCGATGTTCCTGCGTGGGTAGAATCTGTCTCATTGCGATGGAAAGCCGAGATTCCCGCTCCTACAATGATCGAAGCCGCCTGGGCTGCTTGGCGCCGTGCGGCTTCTGCCTGCCATAGGAATTCTGCTGACGTCTCCGCTTGAGAGGGAAACTGATGATCCGGCATATTCGCTGTTCTGGGTGGGGTTCTGCGCTCGTTCTTCTGGTCAGCCTGATTGCAACCGGGGAGCGCGTTTCGGCCGAGGAAGCTTCCGGGTTGAAGCTCGACAAGGGCGACCACATCTGTCTCATCGGTAATACTCTTGCCGATCGTATGCAGCACGATGGCTGGCTGGAGACGCTCCTTCAAAATCGCTTTCCCCAGCACGAGCTCGTATTCCGCGATCTCGGCTTCTCCGGCGACGAGCTGACCCTTCGGCTGCGCTCAGCGAATTTCGGCACGCCCGACCATTGGCTGACGTTTACCAAAGCCGATGTGGTCTTCGCCTTTTTTGGTTACAACGAATCCTTCGCCGGGCCCGCTGGCTTGGACAAGTTCAAGAAGGACCTGGATGAGTTCATCAAGCATACGCTCGACCAAAAATACAACGGCAAGAACGCTCCCCGCCTCGTCCTCTTTTCGCCCATCGCTCATGAGAACCTGCACGACCGTAATTTGCCCGACGGCACCGAGAACAACAAGCGACTCGAGCTCTACACTGCTGCGATGGCCGAGGTCGCCAAGGCCAATCAAGTCCTGTTCGTGGACCTCTTCCAAGCCACGCGGGACCTGTATGCCAAGGCCGCCAAGCCGCTCACCATCAATGGCATCCATTTAACGGAGCCGGGTAATCATCTGTTGGCGGAGGTCATCGACCGGGCCCTGTTTCCAAACCTCGCGCCGCCGCGGCGTGATCTCCCGGCACTGGAAAAGCTGCGGCAAGCCGTGCGCGACAAGAATTTTTATTGGTTCAATCGTTACCGCACGGTGGATGGCTACTCGATCTTCGGCGGCCGGGCCGACCTCCGCTTTGTCGACGGGCAGACCAATCGTGTCGTTGCCCAGCGCGAGATGGAGATTCTGGATTTGATGACGGCCAACCGCGACAAGCGTATCTGGGCCGTGGCGCAGAACAGCGATCTCCGTGTCGATGACAGCAATACGCCGCCGTTCGTCCCCGTAATCACGAACAAACCCGGCCTCGGTCCAAACGGCACGCATCTGTTCCTGAGTGGTGAAGAGGCCATCCAGCGGATGACGGTGGCGAAGGGGATGAAGGTCAATCTGTTCGCCTCCGAGCAGGAATTCCCCGAGCTGGCCAAGCCGGTGCAGATGTCGTTCGACACCAAGGGCCGGCTCTGGGTCGCCGTTTGGCCGAGTTATCCCCACTGGAGGCCCAAGGAGGAGATGAACGACAAGATCCTCATCTTCGAAGATACCAAGGGGACCGGGAAGGCGGACAAGATGACAGTCTTCGCCGACCATCTGCACTGCCCGACCGGATTTGAGTTTTACAATGGCGGTGTGCTGGTTGCTCAAGCGCCCGGGCTCGTGTTCCTGAAAGACACCGACGGCGACGGCAAGGCCGATCTTCGCATCCGCGTTCTGGATGGGCTGGACTCGGCCGACACGCACCACACGTCGAACAGTTTTCAGCTCGATCCAGGCGGGGCCCTCTACTTTCAGGAAGGCACGTTTCACCATACCCAGGTCGAGACGCCGTACGGCCCGCCCGTGCGCAATGCGAACGCCGGCGTCTACCGGTATGAGCCACGCACCCAGAAATTCGACGTGTATGTGAACTTCGGCTTTGCCAATCCGCATGGGCACGTCTTCAACCGCTGGGGCCAGGACATCGTGGTCGACGGCACGGGAGCCAACCCGTATGACGGGGCCCTCTTCTCCGGCCATCTTGCTTTCCCGCAAAAGCACGCGCGCCCGCCCCAGGTGTATCAGCAGCGGACCCGGCCCTGCCCCGGCGTTGAAATCTTGACCAGCCGGCACTTTCCCGAAGCGAACCAGGGCAACCTGC
>DATGIQ010000021.1:0-14394 GCA_035295665.1 Gemmataceae bacterium
AGCTTGTCGGGGTGAAAGGAGTCCTGTGCTCGGTCCACCGCTGCCTGGGCATGGCGAGCGGCCTGGAACAGCTCCGGATCGATGGCAAAACGGATCTGCATCGGTCTGCCAAGGATTTCGTGGGCGGCATCGCGGACGGCCTCAGCGAATGTGCTTTGGAGCCATTCTTGGTAGAAGTGGTTGGGGACGCCGACCACGAGGTGGTCGCCATTCCACATAAACTTCGTGTTTCGGGTGAACCACAGATTGTAGCGTGGCTCCCCAATGCGTTGAGCAATCGCCTTGCCCAACGAAGCCACGATTTCGCGCTCGCTGGCAGTCAAGCAATCCCTCCGGCGCGCAACACTACCGCGTGGTTGCGTCAGATCGTTGGCAAGAACGGGTAGTCCGCAGTCAGGAGGGAAATGCCTGCTTCGGACGGTCATTCTCGGAGATGACAAGAATTGTAGGATTGTGCGGAACGGCTTACCAGCGCAGAATCGGATTCTGGCGCGCTCCCGCGGCGCGGGCTGGCGCAAACGACGCAACAACAAGCACTTCGCGCCCTACCCCTACCATCGATGGATCACGCATGTCCCCTAAGGGCGTGGAAAAGCTGTTCATGGCTGGTTGTTCCAAATCGCCAAATACACTTCCCGGCGATCAAACGGCTCGAAACCGAGTCCCAAATACAGGTTCCATGCTGGGTGATTGCGCGTGTCCACTGCCAGCGTGACCTGTGATGCGCCAGCTGCGCGAGCCTCATGCAGGACCTTCTGCGTCATCGCCCGGCCAACGCCGGAGCCGCGTGCCTCGGGGACCACGCCCAGGTAAGACAGATCCCAGCCTTGCCATTCCGGCATTTCCGCGACCAGAAGGACGCCAACCGCCCGATTCCCCTGCTGTGCCAACCACCAATGTTCGGGATCATGGGATCCCTGCGCCCGGTGACCGTCCACGATTTCTTGTAAGCTGCGTACGCCGTTCACTTCCGGGCAATCCTTCGATCCCTCGTAAGTGCGCAAAAGCGTTCGATGAAAGACGGCCTGGTCGCAGCTGCGATAACTTTCGAACGTGATCTCCGGGGAAACTTTGGCGGGCAAGGCTCGCACATCCAGCTCATGTCGCATGTACCACAAGCTGGTGATGTGTTCGAACCCGTGCCGTTCGAGCGGAGAAGCCAAGTGGGTTTCATCTTTCGCCAAGAGGGTCTGCCCGAGCTTGGCGCCGCGTTGGCGCAGCCAAACAATCGCCGACGTCAGGAGTGCGTCTTCGATCCGCTGCTGGGCAGTGCCAGGGCACGCCTGCGGCGGCCACAGCAGCCCGCTGGCCCCCGCCACCGGCAAGCACACCATGGCGCCTACCAGACCATGATCGCTGGGCAAGACGGTGACCCCAGCGGGATCCAGTTCGCCCTGCCTTAGGAGCCGCAGCGCGTTGCGGACGCGCGCTTGTCGTTCCTCCATCCGAAGATGTTGAAAAATCAGCTGAAACGCTTGGGTCCATTCATCCGGACGGGCCCGGCGAGACTCAAGGGGCTTCTGCATAAAGGCGGCCCTGGTGGAAACCAACACGGACTCGCGGAGGTCCCTCTATTCGAAAAAGATCCCCAACCTTACTATACCGCGCTCTTTCGCGGATTCTTGGTCCTCAGCTCCCGCCGACCGGGCAAGATCACGCCTGCTGAATTTGCCTGTCTGGCTCAACATGGCACGCTTCTTGCAACCACATGATCAGTCGCTGTGCCGGGGAGCGGCAGCCAGCTCTCCAAACGGTTGCGGCTGCTTCCCGGAGTGCTCTTGAGCCAAATAGCTCTCTGGGTTACTTAGGGATCCCGTGAGGATGCACTTTGGCCGTCGCAGCGGTAGTTGGAAACCGGGGTAAGCTGGGCAAATGCAAGGAAGGGCTGGCGAATGGCCAAGATCGTCTTGATTAATCCACGATTTGAGATGTCGTATTGGGGGATGGAACATGCGCTGCCGCTTTTGGGGAAGCGCGCCAACCTTCCGGTCGCCGCCCTGCCTTTGCTGGCCGCCTTGACTCCCGGAGAGCACCAGGTAACTCTCCTGGATGAGAATGTCGACCCCATCGATTACGATCAATTGGCCGAGGCGGACATCGTCGGGATCACCGGCATGATCGTGCAACGCTCTCGGATGCGCGCGATCCTCAAAGAACTGAAAGTGCGCGGCATCTTCACCGTTGTCGGCGGGCCCTGGGTGAGCGTGCGCGAAGACTACTTCGGTGATTTGGCCGACGTTATCTTTGTCGGCGAAGCCGAGGAAACCTGGCCTGAGTTCCTCCAAGATTGGCAGCAGGGGCGACACCGCTGCCGCTACGAACAGGCCGAAAAAACCGACATGACCAAGGTGCCGACGCCCCGCTTTGATCGGCTGAAGATGGATCAATATCTGTTCGGCAGTGTCCAGTTTTCGCGCGGCTGCCCTTTCCAGTGCGAGTTTTGCGACATCATCGTAACGTTTGGTCGTCGGCCGCGCTTGAAAACGAGTGCCCAGATCATTGCCGAGTTGGAAGCGCTCCGGGCCCAGAAAATTGAGATCGCTTTCATCGTCGATGACAACCTGATCGGCAACAAGAAAGCCATCAAAGTCTTGCTGCGCGATCTCATCGCTTACCAGCAGGCCAACGGATATCCCTTCGATTTTTTCACGGAGGCCTCGCTGGACTTGGCCGAGGATCAGGAATTAATGCAGTTGATGGTGGATGCGAACATCATCAGCGTCTTCATCGGGATTGAAAGTCCCAACGAAAAATCGCTCCAGGAAACGCGAAAATTTCAGAACGTCCGCCCGGCAGGCACGCTCGTGGAGCGCGTCCATCGGATTCAGAACGCCGGCATCGAGGTTTGGTGCGGCATGATCCTGGGGTTCGACCATGATGATGCCAGCATCTTCGAAGCCCAGCGCCGGTTCCTCAAAGAAGCCCGCATCACCACCGCCATGATCGGCATGCTGTCGGCCATTCCCAAGACTCCCCTCCATGCCCGGTTGGCTCGGGAAGGCCGGCTCGATCTGGACGATGAGATCGAGTTTGGGACAAACGTCATTCCCTTACAGATGAGCCGGGCAGACCTTCGCGATGGGTACGTCAACGTGATGCGGGATCTGTATGAGCCGGACTCCTATTTCGAACGGCTCGAAGAGCTGTATCTCAAGCAGCGGGCGTCCTTCAATGGAGGCGTCGTGAAGTACTGGAAACGGCATCCCTGGAATTGGCTGACGCGCCAAACATCCAACTGGGTTGTTTCGGCGGTGCTGCTGTGGCGTCTCTTACAGGGGGTCCGTCAGCCCGATCTGCGCCGTGAATATGTACGGCGGATCTGGCGTCTGGTACTGGCTCGCCCCGAGCCCAACCTGCTCATTTTTTATCTGTTCAAGTGCTTCCTCCATTACCACCAGCACACGATGGCCCAGCAAATGGCTCGTGGAGAAAGCAAGGTTTATAATTCGATCTGAACCGGTATCTGCTTCGGACTAACCAACTCTCTGACGAATCACCAGGCCAACGGCCGGCCCCGGCACATCGAGGCTCATGGGCTCGCCCTGGAAGCCACGGGCTCGAAGCAGCGTAGCCACCGCAGGGTCCGTGGCGACCGTCGGCGTCAGAAGGATTTCTCCGCCACGGATTAACTTCGGTAACCGCATCGCCTGGCTCACCATCGTCCCAAAATAGTCGAGCTGTCCGTTGAGCGTTGCTGCCATCGCCGGCCCGTGGTGGATGCCGATGCGCGGAGACAGGCTGTGAGCTTGGTCGCCCGGCGGCAGAGCTTGAAGTGCGAGCCCGGCCCGGACGGCCGCGGTCGCTTCGCTGAACACTGCCACCACGCCCTCATCCACTGTTTTCACCACAGCCCCAGCTTCCCGACGAATGCACTCCTCGAGTTGGTGGAAATGATCGCGAAAGAGGGCAAAGGTCTTCGCGTCTCCCAGCTCACGATAGAGACGTTCAGCCTGATCCAAGGCGGTGACGAGCAAAGTAACGGTCGCAACGCGGACCAGCTGCCCTGGAGAGAGGACCTCGCCGGGGAACAACTCGCGGAACAGGGCCAGCGACGCCGCCCGAGCCGCTGTCAAGGCGTCAGCGCGTGGAGCCGTTCGTTCCACGCGCACCAGCAACTCCTGCGAACAGCCGTTGGTCAAGATCAGCATCTGCACGCCGGTACGCAAGATTCGCGGCCCGTCGGCGCGATCGGCGCCGGCAAGGTCCAGATCCCATTGGCTAGTTGGTGCCGACGGTCGGACGTGGAAATCGAGGGCATAGGGTAACTGTGGTCCGCGCACCCGATAGGCCCCTTCGCTCAGCGCGAGACGGACTTCCAGACGCTCGCCGGCCGCAACTCGGACTTGGACGACGACATGAGGCGAGTGCGCCGGGCCTCCCATACAAAACGTCTTCTGCTCGGAGTCGCGGATCTCCGGATGAACCCGGAAAATCAGCTCGACCGAATTGGCAAAATCTAGCTCGAAATCACGGTTGCACGCCGGGCAGTTGCCATGAGAGCGTACGGCCCGGAGGGTCTGCTTGATGTCGGAGGCGATCCGGCAAACAGGGCAGAGAATGTCCCACAGCAGCAGGAGTAGGCCCTCCTGCACACCGTACAGACAGGCAGCCACGACCTCTTCTTCCTCCAGATCCCAACGGTGGGCCAGAGCAATCGGCCGGATACGGGCCAATTCCTGGCTTGGCGCCTGGGCCAGAAAATCCCCCAGCCGCTCGACAACCGCGGCCGCTACGCCACGGGCAAGCAGCCGGTCGAGCAGGCGCTCCAGCCGCTCGTGACGTGCGGCGGACAGCTGATGGGGTTGCTCAAAGGGATCGACGAACGCGTGGCTCCCGAGCCGACCAGTCACGGCGGCATCGATGCGCCGATACACCCGATCCAGGTTACGCTTCCCCTTGGCGCCGATTTCTACGGCGGCGACCGTTCGACCCAGCAGACCGCGTGGAGCTACCCAGACCTTGTGTCGGAGAATCGTTCCAGTCAGAGCCCGGGGCGTGAGCTCGGTCCGGCTTACGAGCCATTTGAATGGCCCGTGGCTGAATTCGCGAAGAACTCCCATGCGCTGGGCTTCAATCCATTCGAATGGGTGCTCTTCCCAGGTCGCGGTCAGCCCGAGCTTCCGGATCTTACCCATCCGCCTCACCCGTGGGCGCAGCGTCGGACCCGGTAGCGAATCTTTCTTTTGAGCGTCTTCTTGCTCGGGCTGGTTCGTGAACTGAACGGCGGGGAGCCCGCAAGCCCGGTTGAGCCGGTCGGTGTTGGAAACATGTGGCCAAAGCTCCTGGGGCGATGCCTGCAGCTCCCAGCTCCAGTCATAGCACAGCACCTGACCTGGGTCGCAGGCGGGAAGCTGAGGATGAATGGCGACGGGAACTGGTTCGCCCCGGAGCAAGCATTCGAGATCACGGAGGAGTGCTCCGGCGTTGGGGTGGCGGGCTTCCGGCGCCTTGGCCAGGGCTTTTTCCACGATCCCGATGACGCCATCGCTGAGGGCAGGATTGAGGAGGCGCAACGGCGGCGGCGGTTCGTTGCAGTGAAGGGCGATCACCGTCATCGGATTGGATCCGTCGAACGGCAGCCGGCCGGAAAGCATCTGGAAAAGCGTCACTCCCATGGCGTAAACGTCGGTGCGCGGGTCCGCCGTGCCGCCGACGCACTGCTCGGGGGCCATGTAAAACGGCGTTCCCACGAGGGCCCCGGCCTGAGTGACGTTGAGCGATTCGGATTCGACGACATGGCGCGCGAGCCCGAAGTCGGATAGCTTCACTTTAAAAGGTGGGCTGGTTTGTTGAGCAAAGCCGTGCTGCGTTTCCTGTGTTGTGGCACGATTCCAGCCGGAGTCGAGGAGGATGTTGTCCGGCTTGATGTCGCGATGGACGATGCCGCGCTCGTGGGCATCGACCAAGGCGCGGGCGACATCGGCCATGATCGCGAGGGCCAACGATTCTTCCAGCCGACCGCGCTTCGCCAGGAGAGTGCCGAGACTGGTCCCCGCTACAAATTCGAGGACCAAGTAATGAATTCCGTCGTCTTCGTTAACCTCCAATAGGTTCGTGACGTGGGGGTTGTTCACTTCCGCCAGGAGCCGGCATTCCTTGTGAAAGCGCTGCAAAGCATGGGCATTATGGGCGAGGTCGGTGCGGACCGTTTTGATGGCAACGATGGTCTCATCGACGGGATCCTGTGCGCGATAGACCGCGCCCATTCCACCCTGCCCCAGTTTTTCCAAGAGCCGGTAGCGCCCCAGATTCTTGCGCTGCAATTGCAGCTCCGGCCCAGAAATGCTTTGGGCAGGCGATTCATCTTCGCGGCGAGTCCGTCCCGGGGCATCCCCGGCTACTTCCACCGGGGAAGATTCCGTGAACGATCGCGCCGCTGCGGCACCGATAGCGATCGTCGCCTGGGGTGCGGAGGGCGGAGCCGGCCGGAAGCAATCCAGGATTTCGAGTAGCCGGCCGTGAACTTCGCCAGCCAGCGGACGCTCACCGGAGTCGCCGGCAAGCATGGATCGAATCAGTGGCTCAAGCTTGCCGGTCAAGGCCAGACCCGGCCGACGTAGTTCCGCGAACCCTTTTTGGTCGTTGCGAGACCGTTGCGGTGCTCGGCCGGTGAATAGCCAAGATAACAAAGCCCCCATGCTATAGATGTCCGCTGCCAAGGTCCGCGTGCCATCCTGGATCGATTCGGGGGCCCGGCAGTGAGCATCGATCTGGGCGAACGATTGTGCGGTGAGGGCGGTTCGTACGTCGACTCCGGTGAAGTCGATTTTCAATCGTTGCCCCGGGAGGACAAAAACGGCACTGGGGCACAATTGACCATGAGCGAGCCCGAGGCGATGTGCAGCGACTACGGCCTCAGCCAGGCCAAGGGCCAAAGGGACAGCTTCCGTTTCGGTGAGAGACGCGACAGAGGCGAGCAGGTCGCCCAGGGTTTGGCTGTGAACCCATTCCAGCGCCACGAAAGGGGGATTGTGTTGCAGCGCGAGTTCGTGGATTTGTAGTGCACTGGGATGGTTGAGCATCCGGGCCAAGCGCAGCTGTCGGGAAAGGAAATCCTGGCGCAGGACATCTGCCCCCAAACCGGACAGGACGCGAACTTCGACGTGGCTACCGTCGCTGTTTTGCGCCCGATAGGAAACGCCATCCCGGCCCGCTTCTAATGGAGCCAGGATTCGGTAACGGCCGACAAGCATACTTCAGCCTTGGACTTTTGCGCCATCGTCGGAGTTCAGACGATGGATCTCATTGTGGCGTAGACGGGGCGAGAATGCAAAGCGAAAGCGGTGACCCATCCTCCGGCGGTTGTAGGATACTCCTGTCTGATTCACTCCGAATCCATAGACTCATCTGCGGATGCTTTGGTGATACGTCGCTTGCACATTCGTCCTGTTGGGAAGCCGCGATGGACTGCATTCGGTTGGTGGAGTTGGAAGAAGACTCGGAAAATCATGTTGTCGAAGATTCGTGCACCGGCTGCGATCCCATTGCTCGCCCCGCGATGGTCGACCGTGGCCGAATCATCTGGCCATACGTGGTAGCCGTCGCCGGATATCACTTGCTGCTGCCGCTGGCCATGATTCCGTGGCTGTTTAGTTGGACGGGCCTGCTGCTGATCCCGCTGGGCAATTACCTTTTTTGCTCCTTGGGCATCGGGGCGGGGTTTCACCGTCTGTTGACCCATCGGAGTTATCGCTGCCCCAAATGGCTCGAACACGGATTTGCTTTGCTGGGCGTCTGTTCGTTGCAGGACTCGCCAGCGCGCTGGGTCATGGTCCATCGTTTGCATCACCAGTTTTCCGACCGCCAACCAGATCCGCACAGCCCAATGGTAAGCTGGTTCTGGGGACACGTCGGCTGGCTCTTGGTGGAGAACCGTCAGCTCAGCAAGATGGCGACATATGAGCGGTATGCCCGTGATATCCTGCAGGATCCGTTTTACCTGCGATTAGAGCGTGGCCACCTTTGGGTATGGGTCTATGTTGCCCATGCCTTGCTGTTCTATTTGGTCGGTCTCGCGGTCGGCTGGGTTGCCACTGGCAATTTTCTCGGGGGCGTGCAGTTCGGGTTGAGTCTGCTTTTGTACGGAGTGGTGTATCGGACGCTGTTCGCTTGGCACGTCACCTGGGGTGTCAATTCTCTGGCCCATATGTGGGGCTATCGCAATTATCAGACCGATGAGAATAGCCGTAATAATTGGTTTTTTCCCCTGGCGACGAACGGCGACGGCTGGCACAACAATCACCACGCGGATCCGCGCTGTGCGGCACATGGGTTCCATCGGTGGTGGGAGCTGGATGTGACTTATTTAACTCTGCGCGGTCTCAAAGCCCTGGGTCTGGTGTGGGACTTGGTTCCGCGCCGCCGTCCTTTCCATGCGGAAAAGGCTTCCGGCAGGACTCAAGAATCGGCAACCGCGTGTTAGGATCCAGGAAGTCCCCGTGTTGCGCCGCAACCTGGAAGTGAAGGCACGCTGCGCACAGCTCACGGCAACCCGCGCCGCCGTGCACCGCCTCGGGGCGCGCTCGGGCGGCGTGGAGCTGCAAACCGATACGTATTTTGTCGTACCCAAGGGCCGGCTCAAGCTGCGGGAGATCCAGGGGCAGGCCCCAGTGCTCATCGCCTATGATCGACCCGATCGCAGTGAAGCGCGCCTGAGTACCTATCATCTCGTCCCGGTCCGCGATGCGGCCGTGCTCAAGGCGGCATTCGCCCTCACCCTCTCGATCCGCGGCGAAGTACACAAACGGCGCGAGATTTATCTGTGGCGGAATGTACGCATTCACCTCGACGAAGTCGCGAATCTGGGCACGTTTGTTGAATTGGAAGCCGTTCTAACCAGCGATGAGGGAGCAATCGAAGCCCCTGCTCACGTCACGCATCTCTGCCAGGAGCTGATGATCACTCCGGCTGACCAGATTGCTCCTTCCTACGCCGAACTTCTCGGGCTCTGATAAACTCACGAGCCTGAAGCGCTGGCGCAACCCTTCGCTCGCGCTTCGGGCTCGTGCCCCGGAAGGCGCGTGTGGCCATCGGGAACTTGAAGGCGCTGATCCGGCCGTTTGCCTTGTGGTGTCCCGCCCAGCGGTTTTTCGAAATCGGACACCCGCAAACCGTTCGTGAAGGAGATCCTTCAGCACAGAAGTTTGGCAACCTAGCGAAGCACCGCGGCATCTTTCGGTAGGGCACCAAGCTGCGGTGCTAGGAAGAGCGTGGGCTGGAAGGAGAAGGCCACCCGAAGGTGGCCTTCTCGGTGGTCACAGCGTTTGCTGCACAACGCAGGCCTTACGGAGGGCTAAACGAAACGTTGACGTTGGCAATGTCATGGGTATCGTCGCAGCCGCCGGTCCGGCCGCCGAAGCCGACGCGCATTTCATAGGGAAGCACTCCCGGGACGACGACACTGAGTGCCTGGAATCGCTGGCCACCGGTCCCGTCCTTCTGGCTGGACGTGATGTACACCTTGACGGTGGCACCGCCGCCGGCGGGATCGATATCGACCGTGAAGTCGCAGTGGTCAAACGGCGTGTTCGCGTCATCCAGGTTGTTCTGGTGCATGTTATATTGCAGGCCCGTCGTACTCCACAGATCGACGCCGTAAACGAAGTCGTACCGGCCACCGCCTCCTTGACCAAAACTGATGATATTCACACTCACTTCGTCATCGTCGGTCCCATTCGGTAAGCCGGGAGCCGGGTTGACATCGTACGGATTGCCGTTGTTGTAGTCGTCCAGACAGATCCCCAATCCGCCGCCCCGGTTGGTGCTTCCTTCCTCGCTGATGCTTGGGCCATTGGCTGGATTCGAAGGATCGCCACCGTCGGGATAATTGGCATTGTCAATCAAGACAATGCTCATGCCATCCGCATGGCAGGCCGGCTGTCCGCCAATGCGAAAGTCGAAGCTGCCAACGACGTGGGCAGTTGGCCCGGGGGCAGTCAGAGAAAAAGCAATCTGATTCTGGTCGCTGCCGATAAACGCTTGCGTTAAGCGGTAAAAGTTAGGGGCGCCGGCCGGCCCGCCACTTTGGGAATAGCCCCCGCCTAATTTCGTGCCGTATTCAGCATAGTTAGTTCCCTTGACGCCTGGATTGCTGAAATCCTGGACGGTCGAATCTGCCAGCGCCGGAACGGCGAACCCACACAGGCAGCCCACGGCCGCCAATCTTCGCAAAAACCGCATCGATTTACCTCCTCAAGGTGAAAAGGTGCTGCTCTGCTCGATCGTTCGCCTTCGAGACGAAATGCAGCCACCCTTGGATCCACGACCGCACGAACCGGGCTTGCACATCGCCGAGCGGCGGCAGCGCCTCCGTAAATGAAGTACCCATCGGAGGACGCGTCAGCCACTTGGCGCTACAGGGAAATCATGCAGGGCTTGCGAGCTACCCGTTCCGTGTTGGAGTCAAGCCCACGAGGGATCGTCCGACGACGCATCCGCTCATGGGTTCGTGCACTATCTACCAAACGCATTGGCACGGTAAAGGCGAGCGCATTTTCTTCCTTTTCCTTACCGTGCTTTTGAATCCTCCAATGTCTGCAAGTTTCGGGCCAAAGCCGTCCCCGATGCGATCTTTCAAACGGTCAAACTGGTCTGGGATGAGTAGTGGCGCAAAAGGGTTTCGGACAGTATCCCTGGCGTGCGTTCGGTTTAGAGAAACCGAAGATGCGGCTGCTTGTTTTTCGGCGAGAGAATCAGAAGGCCAAGGATCCGTACGCATTGGCTTTGCAACCTATGAACAGACGTTAATCGTTGTTAACGATCGTTTACATTCTGATAACACGGATTAGCACTCGTTTTGTGGCTATCCTTCCGTCGCCGGACGCACGCCATGATCAATTCCTGCGTGGCGAGACGGCCTTCCTTGAGGTGCTCCAAGAATTCACACAGCAGCTTCGCTTGGCAGTTCGTACTTCCGAGATGGAGATCGGAGAGGATAAGTGCATCGAGCATTGCGATTCTTTACCCTCATAGCCTGTAAGCTCCCTTGAGGGAAACAATAGCATTGCCGGATGTCGTTTGTATGAAAGTCCCAAGAAGGACCCGCGACGATGTCCTTTGGCTCTCGGTGTCGCCTCGATTCTTCCACGATATCGTCAGGGATCTTTCCTCCTCAGGCCGTGGTCGCCGCCTCTATCTGGTGGCAGCCTACACGCCGGGCAGCATCACCGCGCTGGGGCAGGGGCGAGATCATAACAGGCAAGCTCTTCTGCGTTCCGAGCATAGAGTCGGCTGTGGGCAATCACGGGGTGGTTCCATGTCTTGCCATCCAGCGCCCGGAAACGCCCCAGCTCCCGGTGCTGGTTGGGGTCGGCGGCGAGCAGAACCGCCTCGCCACTCTCGGACATGACCAGGAGCAGCTCTTGATTGGCCAGCTGCACGACCTGTCCACGGCCATATCGGCCTCCCTTCCAACAGCGTTTCCCGGTGGCCAGATCGATGCAGCAGAACATGCTCACATCAAAGCCGTAGGCATGGCCGCGGTGCAGCACGAAATCAGGGAACTCCGGCTTCAAGTCTTTGGACGTCCAGCGTGGCACGGCGCTCCAGCGGTCGCCGTCTCGGCTCACGTCCAGCAAGGTGACGCTGGCCCCGTCGTATGTCCCGACCAGGAGCTGCGTCGGGCCCACCGTGTGCGGCTGCACGCTCCGCGGCCCGCCCGGCATTGCTGTTCCTCCCTTCCAGAAGACCTTGCCGGTGGCAGGGTTAACCGCGGTGATGCCTTGGTCGCTGAGGATGAGGCATTGGGGCACACCGGCCAAGGTCGTCAGCTGCGGCGAGCTGTAACTGCTCCCGCCAGCGCGCGCCGCCCACGCAGGCTGCCCGGTATCCGCACGGAAGGCAAGCAGGTTTTGGTCCCCATCCCCGCCGGCGAAAACGATGACCAAGCCGTCCGTCACAAGTGGTGAGCCCGAGTAGCCCCATTGCGGTGGCCTGGTCCCGGCCTCCGCGGCAATGTCCCGCGCCCATTGCCGCTTGCCAGTCGCCGCATCGAGACAGTTGAGGATGCCCGTTCCGCCGAGTGCGTAAATGCGGCCCGCGGCAAACGTTGGCGTGGCCCGCGGCCCTGCGCCGGATACCGACTCCCAGAACCGGGCAGCGTCCGCATGCGCCCAGAGCTCCTCGCCTGTTTCGGCATCGTAGCAGACAACGGCCTCCTGCTCGCTGCGCTGTTCCTGCGTGTACAGCCGGCCGCCGACAACAATGACGCTTGACCAAGCCGGGCCGACCCGATGCCGCCAGAGCAGCTCCGGCGGCCGCGTCTCCCAGTCGGTGGCGATCGTGACTCCGTGAACAACGCCGTCCCGGTTGGGGCCGCGAAATTCAGGCCAATCGCCGGGCCGGAGCGCGACGATTTCCCCTGCGCGGGTGGCGGCTGTGTGATTGGCCGAGTGACTCTTCTCTTCCAGAAACAAGTTCTCCGCGGATGGGTCCCAGCGCCAGTGCGTATCGGCCCGAAGATTCGAGTCGAGGCCATCGACACGGAGGAGCGTGAAATAGGCCAAGGTCAGTGCAACGACGGCCACCGATCCCCGCCATTGCCAGGAAGGGCACGTCTTTTTCGCCACGATCATCCAGAGAACCCACACAGTAAGCACGACCGGCAAGCCTGACATCAGCAATCCCCACCAGCCGACCGATTCATCGCAAAATGGTTCCACGATCATCCCACCGCCGACAATCAGGAGGAACCCATACAGACGAAGACGGAGAGGAATCCTCCGGTTCGTCCACCACCAGGTGGTGAAGAAGATGGCGAGCAGGACCGACGATGCCAGATTGAACAAGAACCCGACGAAGTAAAACGTCTCCAGTCGGGGAACGATCAGGTGGGCCATCCAATACACGGCGAGAAACGCGATCGCCGGCCAAAGGAGCACCGGCTTGATCGGATCGGGCGAAGAAGGCGGATGACCAACGGGGGACATGGCCGGGTTCGATTCAGCGAGCATAGGACTCCTCCAGCTCTGCGATTAGCCGCGGAAATAGCGGCACACGTTCGCGCTCCGCCATGAGTATTTCGATCGCTGTGGCTCGTGCTTTAACACCCGGCTAACGACAATCTATCCGCAGGCTTGCCCTTCATCTATCCGTGTAACCAAGTGTCTGCTTCGTCTCGGCGGACCTAGTGTTTCGCGAAGCTAGTTGTTCATAAGACGGTATGGAATTGAATCTTACGGTATGCCCTGTTCGTCTGGCTGCTTATTCTGGAACGGTGAAATGCCCGTCTGTGAACAGAGCGGCTCAATAAAATATGAAAGACTGCCTTCTGCCAAAATTTTGCGCCAAATAGATTGATTGTTCGGTTGCCGTCGATGAGAAATGGGTGCAAACGCTGCGAGGAATGTTTGCCCTCCGGCGGTTCTTCGCCGACGGCACACACACCGCCTCTTAGCCCGGCGTACAGTGACGCAGTACCGCAAGTTGCTCGATATCCCGTTTACGAGAGTGCGTCGCAGGGATTGATGATCCGGAGGTTTGCAATGGGGCTAACGATTCGGTTCCTGAAGCCATGCATTTGTGAAAGTCGCTGCGGAGATGTGGTATTTCACGAGTTGTTCGCACGGGGGGAGATCGTACCAGACCCCGCATGGCCATCCGATTACGTGGTCGCAGAGATCGAGGAAGGTCCACTTTGCGGCGATTTCTGCATCACCCATGCCTCCGTAGCGGGCTACGTTATCGCTGGTATTCCGGCCGAAGCCGTGCGGGTGTTGTCGGGCGATGGGTTCCCGTCTCCCAAAGTTGACCACAGCACATACGCCTGCTGGCCTCGTGGGATTGTGCTCGGAGACATTCCAAGCGAGATCAGTCGCTCGTTGGAGAGGGACCCGACGGACGTTCCTCGCCGCCTGGAAACGCTGGATCGATTGTGGACGTGCGTTCGAAGTGGATGCCCGGTTTCTCGGGGCGGCCATGAAGCCGATGGGCGGCGCGGCAGAAGCTGACATCCGAGTGGCTGCGGTTTCGTGAAGGATGTGGCGGGTGGCGCGCCACCTATCGGGCACGAGACGTAACAGGTTACCTAACGCCCCGAACGTATCGGCCAGAGCTACCCCGGCCAAGGTGAACGTAAACGCTGCACCGGAGGAGATGTGGATCTAGACACGGATCGCTTCACTTATTCGGATACGGCTTCTGCCAGAAATTGTCCCCGCTCCAATTGAACGCGGGTGTGGTCTCCACCGAGCAGTCGCCGTTGATCTTGACCTGGCAGGACAGCCGCATCTCGTCCTCGTGGCCAACGATGCCCATCGATGTGGTCGGCGATGTGGCCAACGTGAACCGCTCCAGCAGTCCCTTGCGACTCAGATTCTCCATGCCTTTTTTGACCAGCACCTTGCAGGTGCCGCACAATCCGTTCCCCATGCAATTGACATAACGGTGCAGCCCTTT
>DATGIQ010000022.1:0-10734 GCA_035295665.1 Gemmataceae bacterium
CAGGAGGCGGAGGAGGCCCATAGCGCACCAGAAGCAGACGTAACCGACAGCGAGCGGAACGATCAGCAGTCGGTTCGATTCAACAAAAACGGAACGATCAGCTGTCGGAAAAAACGGAACGATCAGCTGTCGGTTCGCACCCAATATTGTGATGATCGATCCTTCCCGGGCGTACAACCAGCACTTCGATCCCATCGCGGGTCCAGGACCCAACCAACAAATTGTTGCTTACCCCAACCCCACAGACGCAGGGACAGCCTTCCCTAGTCCCTCCCAGGACGCCCTGGTCGATCCGATCGGCATGGCAGTCAGCCCAAATTTCAAAGATGGGAACGGGGCCACGACCGACCTCTTCGTGCTCGATGGGCGCGCGGGCGGGACCGGGGAAATCCTCGACTTCACGTTGCCAAGAGCGGGCAGCACCAGCACGACGCTTGGTGGCCCCTACGCCGTTACCGGGCCTGGAATCCTGAACTCTCCTGTTGATATGGCCTACGACCCCAACACGGGAAGTCTCGATGTCGTCGAGGCGGCAGGTGGAGGCACCGTTGTCAGCGTCAGCCTGAGTGGCTCCAGTGGTTCCGTCAATGGCAGTGTCAGTTCGGTCCGAGGATCCGCTGGGCCCATTACGAATCTGGGTAGTGGCGTGGCCGGCATCGCTGTCAATCCAGCGAGCGGGAGTGCTCTTGGAACTATCTACGTCGATACAGCCGAGACACCGACCGCTCCTGCCCAGGTTTGGCAACTCCAGCCCGGCCCCGATGGCCAGGGTGGGTTCACGTACACATCCAGCACGCTCTCATTACCGGGGCAGGTTCTTAGCAACGCCAAGGGGATGTACTGTGATGGTAGTAACCTTTACATCGCCACGAGCCCCTCTCCCTATCTGACCCCCAGTGAGGCGCAAGCGCTCTCCACGGCCACGGCCGCTCAGCCCCGTGATTCGTCGACGTTTCCCACCGGCATCGTGAAGTATACGCTTGGCACTACTCAGCTGGACACCGCTACTACGTGAGCGATAGCCTGAACAGTCAGCTGAACGTTCCCTCCGGAATCGCGTTCGATAGTTCGAGGGATTTTCTTTATGCGTTGGATCAAGGTGGCAATGTCATTGATCAGACTACGCACGGCCAAGTCTACCAGGTCCAGATAACCGGCCCCGGTCCCAACAATGGCAGTTTCAACCTGTATGGCCCCACCTTCCCATCAGCGGGCGACATGAGCCCGTATGCCCAGCCGGATGCCCTCACGGTCGATTCCGATAATGGCACCGTCTTTGCCTGCACCGAGGGTTCGGGTGGGAGTGCCGGAGCGATTGTGTCGGTTCCCGCCGGTACCGGCCAACTCCTTAACCCCATCGCCTTGGATAGCTACAGTACGACGCCAGCACACAACCTGAATGGCACAAACGGCATCGCTGTAGGCATGGGACCCTATGATTTCACGGAAACAAACGGCGTCAAACACAACACGATCTTCGTCGATTGTCTTAATCCGCAGACGAATCAGCCCGCGCCCACGCTGACGGCGTTCCCGGAAGATCCGCACCATTTTGCACTAGATCAGAATCACAATTCAGCGCAGCAGCGTGTCAGCGACGGTACCGACAGTGGTGCTTCGATGGGTCTCGTTACCGGGTGCCTGGTCTACGATCCTCCCCTCCTGGTGAACTCGGTCAATTTCGAAACCGGTGATTTCAGTCAGGTAGCCACGCACACCAACGCGACGATCGTGAGCAGCCCGGTGCTGGATGGCAATTACTCCCTCCAGCTCCAGCGGAGCGGTACGGTTGCCAACGCGGAGATCCGCGGAAACGGCACGACCTACTACAATCTGCCCACTGCCTCCTACAGCTTCGAATTCGGGTATACCTTGAACTCAGGCGACAGCGCCGTCGTGAACTTCAACGATACGGCCAGCGGCTACAAAGCCGCCCTGCATTTGAACAGCTCCGACCAGCTGGTTTTCGATGACATCAACGGGAACCCGGTGGCGACCGGCAGCACGGTGCTGCAGCCCAACTGGATCTATACGATCAGCGCCGTGATCGGGACCGGAACCAATGCGCCCTGGGTCGTCAGCATCAACGGCAACGTCGAAATGAGCGGCACCGGCAACCTCGGCACGAACAACAACGGCGCCCTTGAACTCGGCGGGAATCGCGCCTACACAAGCACTTACTATTACGACGATGTCCAGATCTCCGCAATCGGCGTGGGCGGTCCGCCGATGGTGGCGCCGGCGTTGAACCAAACCGTGAACGAGGGGGCGGCGCATTCCTTCAACGTCGGAGCCTTCCGCGATATGGGCCCCGGTCCATGGACGGCAACGGTCAACTGGGGCGATGGCACGGGTGCCACGTTGCCAGCCCCGTCAGCGCCGGGCTCGCTCGGAAACTATTCCCACACGTACACCGAAGAAGGCACGTACACCGTGACCGTCCTGGTTGCTGATACGGGCGACAATGCCACGGGTTCCGTAACCTTTGCGATCACCGTGCTGGACGCGGCGCTGACAGCCACGCCTGCCAGTGTCAGCACTACGGCGGGGGCGCCCTATAGCGGGCCGGTCGCGACCTTTACGGATCCCGGTGGAGCGGAGCCCAATGATGGCACGCATTACTCGGCCAGCATCAACTGGGGCGATAACACCGCGGCATCGGCCGCCACGATCACCTTCAGCAATGGCGTGTTCACGGTCAATGGCACCCACACCTATGGCCAGCCCACCACGTACACGATCACCGCCCAGGTCCTGCATGAAGGATGGATCGTTTCGGTGCAAAGCCAGGCCACGGTGGCCAGTCTCGGTCAATTCGTGCCCGCTGGCATGGTCAAGCCGAGCAGCTTCTGGGAAGGGCTCCAGGGGCAGGAGCTGATCCGCCAATTCGGGTTCACGAGCAGTAACCAGACTTTGGGCCAGTGGCTGTCCACCACGTTGCCCAACCTCTACGGGGGCGCGGGCGGTGGTGCGAATCTGAGTTCCTTTACCAATGCCCAGATCGGTACGTATTACCAGAGCCTGTTCCTACACCCGCAAGGGGGGAACCGCTTGGATGCGGAGGTCCTCGCCACGGCCCTGGAAGTCTTCACCACAACTTCCTCCTTGGGCGGCACGTTGGGACAGAACTATGGCTTTACGGTCAATAGTAATGGCCTGGGCGCCTACTGGTGGAACGTCGGTAGCAGCGGACAGGCCTTCAACATACCCAATAACGATGCGATCAACGTGTTCCAGATTCTGCTCGCCGCCAATAGTAATGCCGTGAGCGGCGAACCGTGGGGTACCGATACCACCCTCCGGAGTGAAGCCTACGCCGTTTTCTCCGGAATCAACGGCGGCTAATGCCCCAACGACATGCGACCGGAATCGACCCGTCAGGTGGCGCGAGCGGCGAATGAAAAGGCACGCACGGACCGGGCGCAATTCCTTGGTTGGGGATCTGGACGTGGATTTTCATTCCTATCTCCAGGCTACCTCCTGACCGAAGGATTTCGACCCAAGTTATAGCTACACAGCCAAATGGACCAAATGGACTCCGAAAGCGGATATTCCTTGACCACTGCCACCGCATGCGTTAAGAGACTGAGATGCGGGGTCGATTCAACCCGGGAGGGTTTGCCATGTCTACCGCAAAGCGATCCACACGAGTGCGGGGCTTCACGCTGATTGAGCTGCTGGTGGTGATTGCCATCATCGCCGTCTTGATTGGCTTGCTCCTGCCGGCGGTGCAGAAGGTGCGCGAGGCCGCCAACCGCATGAAATGTTCCAACAATCTCAAGCAGATGGGGATTGCGCTGGCCGCTTATCACGATGCCCAAGGAACCTTCCCGCCGGCGTACATCGAGCTCGTTCCGCTGACCGATCGTGCCAACTGGATCACGCTGATGTTACCCTATGTCGAACAGGATAATGTGTACCGCTTGTACGATCCGAAATCTTCGACCGGCGGCGGGGCCACGAATTTTCAGCTCAACCAGCAGCAACTCGCGCTGATGCAATGTCCGTCCGCTCCCGAGCGGCCTCCGAAGATTTATCCGCCGCTGCCGCCGCCGGCGCCGCCGGGCATTGCTCCCTTCGCGGTCGGGAACTACCTGGCCAACAACGGCCTCGGCCCCGCCGTCAGTCTCGCCACGGCCGATCCCAAGACTTCCGTGAAGAGTCCGGGGGTCTTCATGGTCAACAGCAAGGTCCGCATCACCGATATCACCGACGGCACCAGCAACACGATGCTGGTGAGCGAGTGCCTGAACAACCTGGGCGATCCCGCCAAGGGGACCGAAGATTGGCGGGGCAACTTGACGTATCCCGAGAATTGCCTGTTCAACTGGAACAACACGCCCAACTCAGCGACACCGGACTGGCTGCGGGACGTTTTGTGCACATCGACGCCCCAGGCGCCGTGCATTGCGATGTTCACGGCTTACAACAATCGCAACATGATGGTCACGCCACGCAGCCTGCACCCGGGCGGCGTGCAGGTCCTCCTGGCCGATGGCAGTGCCCATTTCATCACCAACAGTATTGCCCTTGCCACCTGGCAGGCGCTCGGCTCTCCTGCTCTTGGCGATCTGGTGGGAGATTATTGATGTCCACGCCACGCGGGAAGCGCAGGTCGGCTGTGGGGTCCATCCTGCTCGGGAGTTGCCTCGGCTGGATGGTGATTGGGTGCGGCGGTTCTCCACGTGCGGCCGTCCTGGGCAAGGTCACGATCGACGGTGCGCCGTTGCCGGAGGGGAGCATCATCTTTATTCCCGTAGATCGAACTTCGGGGCAGACGGCCGGTGCGAAAATCGTTCAGGGAGAATACGAGATTGCCGCGGAACAGGGGCCCCTTCCGGGAGCATACGAGGTGCAGATCCGGGCCGTTCGCCCCACTGGCAAGAAAGTCTGGGACGGCATGGGCGATGACCGGGCCCCTGCCGGCCAGAAGAACATGGTTGACCAGATCGCCTCGTATCTGCCGGTGCGCTACAACGACCGGACCGAGCTGCGCGCCAAGATCGAGCCCGGGAAGGTCAACCAGTGCGACTACGCGCTCCAGCTGGGCAAAAAATGAGCCCTGGATCGGCCAACAGCACCGCTCCAACAGGTGCTAACTCCGGAACAGCGGCATCTTGGCGAACACTCCGCCCAGCACCGATTGGCTCGGGAGACCAAGCCAGTCTTCGAGAACGCTGGCATAGACGCGGCGGAAATCGGTCGTCATCTTGAGATCGCCGTCTTGCAAGTCGAGCAACCGCGGGGTTTCGCCGACGAGCCCCGCCCGTACCCTGGGGCCGGCCAAGAAGACCGGGCCAGCGGTGCCGTGGTCGGTCCCCTGCGAGCCGTTTTCCTGCACCCGCCGTCCGAACTCGCTGAAGCAGAGCACCACGACTCGATCCGCCAACTTTGCCGCCGCCAAGTCATCCAGGAACGCTCTCAGGGCGCCGGATAACTCGCTCAGCAAATTGGCGTGCTGCTCCCGCTGCACATAGTGTGTATCGTAGCTTCCCTGGGATGTGTAGAAAAAGCGTGTGCTGCCGCCACCCTTGATGAGCCGGGCGATGACCCGCAACCGTTCCGCTAAGCCGGACACGGGATAACGGACACCCCTATCCTCGGCACGGAGCACTTCCGCCATCCGCTCCGCCGTCGCATACGCATCCAGGGTACTGCGGTGCACAAAACGGGCCAGCTCCCCACCCGGCGACTCCCCCATACTGGTCGCACGGACACCACCTGGGAGTGTGAGAACAGAATCCTCCGGGCGGGTGATGGCCGAGGCGACCGAGCGCCGGCTCCGCAGCGCCACCGGCACCGCTCCGCTACCGACGAAGAACGCCCCCGCTGCGCCGTCCGCCGGCTTGGGGCTTTCGTCCAGCGCCTGGCCGATCCAGCCATAGACCGCTTTATCTTCCACGACGGCAATGTCCTCCTTGAAGCGGGGAAGATCGACCTTCGCGCTGTGCCAAATCGTCATGGACCGGAAGTGAGAACGCGACGGGTTCGGGTAGCCGACCCCTTGTACGATGGCCAGCCGGCCGCTTTCCAGGAGCTTCGCGGCGTCGGCCATCGCCGGATGCAAGCCAACTTCCGTGGCGATTGTGTACAACCGGTCGGCGGGCAGACGGAGCGCTGTGCGGTACTTGGCATAGCCCTCATCATTGAACGGCACGACGGTGTTGATGCCATCGTTGCCGCCGTCGAGCTGAATCACGACCAAGATTCGGCCGTCGTGCGCCGGTTCGGCGGTTCGAGCCGCCTGGGACAGGAACGCCGGAACCGTCGGGGCCAACGCAATCAAGGAGGATGCCCGCAGGCTGGTTCGCAGGAAGGTGCGTCGGGAGAACATGGTTGGTCCTCGCGAGATGAGGGTCAAGTTTCGCGGCAGTTCGTAGAACCGCGCGGTGTTGTGCCTCGCGCGGTTCTACGAACTGCCGCGAAAACAACTAGGCCATCTGGACTTCCGGGGACGCCAGGATCAGGGCGATGCCGGCGCGAACGGTGTCCAGCTCCGGCTTCGCCTTCGGGCCAACGGCTGCGAGGAGTCGTTGGCGCCAGACAGCGTCCGGCGGCATTCCCGTCAACAGCTCGGCGCAAAACGTCAGGATGTCTTCGAGGTTCTGGCCCCGTCCGTGTCGCTGGGCCAACGCAATGCCATCCAGAGGAACGGGCCGGGCCGAGAGCTGGCCCGCGACGAGCGCCAAGGCGTAGTTGGCGCGGCCAATGATCGCCTGGCTCGTGAGCCAGGCACGGCCGCCCGGCCAACCGCCCACGTTCGGCGGGTAGAAGAGATCCTGCCCCAGCCGTGCGGCCCACTCGGCCAGCACCAGGCTGCTGGGCGGCGGGTCGAAGCGTTCCAGTGCTCGGGCCGTGCCAACGAGGAACTCTACCGGTCCCAGCACACGGCTGCCCAGGTTGGCATCGGCGAAGAAGGCACGGGAACGGAGCACCGTCTCAAGAGCCCAGCCGATGTGGAGATCGTGTTGACGCAAGCCAGCAGCCAGGGCGGCGCGGGCTGCGGCATCGACGGCCCTCTCGCCCATCAGCCAGTCGCACAATCGCCAGGCCAGGCGTTCGGCCGTCGCTGGATGTTCCAGGAGAAAACGCACCAAGTCATCGCCGCGCCAACGTCCCCGATGCCCCAGAATGGTCTTCTCGCCGTTGTCGTGGCCGGGAGTCCAGTCGCGAAATTCCCCCTGTGCGATTTTCCATCCCGTCAGGGCGCGGGCGGCTTCCTTGACGTCGGTCTCGGTGTAGTGGCCCACACCAAGCGTAAACAGCTCCATCAGCTCGCGGGCCAGATTCTCGTTGGGATTCTCCTTGCGGTTGGCCGGGGCGTCGAGCCAGATGAGCAAGGCGGGATCATGAACCACTGCCTGGAGAAGCTCGCCGAACGGCCCCTGGCCAAGCGTGCGGAAAATCTCGTTTTGGCGGCGCATCGCTAGCGGGTTGTTGACCTTGTCGTTGCTGGTGGCGAAGTGGTTGTGCCAAAGCAACGTGAGGCGTTCGCCGAGCGGGTCGGGACCCTGGACCATGCGGTAGACCCACCAGGCCTTTAGCCGTCCCGGCGACTGTGCGCTCTCTGCCAGCTGCTGAGCGACGCTGTGGAAGTTCTCCGGGATCCGTTCGCGCGTTTGGCCGTGCAGCAAGCGGTCGATGCTCCTGTCCGGCCCTTCGCGGAGGTCGCGCTGGAGTTCGCTCCACGTGGCGGCGAATCCGGCGCGGCGGTGGAGATGAACCACACGGCGTAGGTTCCAGGGCGCCTCGTCGCTGGGCGTATAGGGGTCCCAGTGGGTCGCTGGCAAGGACATGGGAAGCCTCCTTATTTGCTCCGTTGCTTCATCTTGATTTCGCCCATGTCGTGCTGCTTCCCCGGCTCTACCCGCACCAGGGCGTAAATGCGCAAGTACCCATCGGGCGTATGTGCCTCCGACACCCGATATTCCTGCCCGGGCACCAGCCCCCCAACATGGAAGCGACCATCCTTGTCTGTGGTGACATCGTGGTATCCGCCGCCCTGTTCGCCCGTGACGCGCAGCGCACAACTCTGGATGCCAAGGTGTAATCCGGCCACGGGCTGGCCGTCCGGGTCCACGATCCGGCCGGAGGTGGAACCGCATGGCTGAAGCTGGACCGTCAGTGGCACCGAGGAGTCGCGGGGCAGCTCATTCAAGAAGCAACCGAGGTTTTTGTCCTTGTGGTAAAAGACCAGGGGCCGTCGGGCCCGAGGATTGATGCCGCGCACCGTGAATTCCGCTTCCTTCAGTGTTTCGATTCCGTGCAGGCCCAGGCCGAAGGGAGCCAGGCCTGTGGCCGTCACTCCGGTAAGCGGTTTGCCATCCGGGCCGAGCACCCGGCCCTTTCGCTCCTGTGGCCGTCCTAGCGCGATGTCCTTCACGAGCGCTTCCTCGTTCTCGCCCGGTTCAAGGAGCACAATGGCGTTGTAGTGGCCCAGGGAGATACCGCTGAAGTGGTTGCTCCCCACAGCCCTGGTCAGGTGGTCCTCGTTATCATTGTTGGCCAGGGGAGCCTTGAAGAAATCTTTACGCTCCTGGACGGTCACGCACGCCGGCATGTAAGCGTCCGGCCGGGAAGCGGTCACTCCCATGGCACCAGGGCCCGGCAGCACCGTCAGGGTGTACCCGCCGTCCGGTCCCGTGATGGTCTCCGCACCCGGGTTCCATGCGCCCGGCAGCTTGCCGACATGGGGGTTGCCGCCCAGCGGATGATAATCCACACGCGCTGCCGCGATTGGTTGCCCCGTTTCCTTGTCCGTAACTCGGCCATGCACCATGAGCCCGTTCACCAGCTCGATGTCGCAAGGCAGCGCGCCGAGCCCCGGCGTCTCCTGCACCTCCACCTCGCGCTGGAAGTGGAGCCCGTCCGCCGGCTTCGCCAGTAGCCAGTAACGCGGCGACTTGGGCAGGCCGAGTATCTCGTAGCGTCCATCGTTGTCCGTGATGGTCGGTTTGGGCCAATTGGGGCCGTGCGCATTCCCCACAGATACGCCCGCCAGCGGCTTGCCGGTTGCCTGATCACGCACCACGCCGCGGATCGACCGGGAGGCGAACGCTACGTAATCGAATGAGGCACCGTAAATCGGTATCCCCCCCGGGCGGCTGATCGTTTCGGTTGCGCGAGTCATTACGATTCCCAAGTTCATCGAGACAATGGCCGGTCCTTCGACCCGCAACTGGACGAGGCGATCTCGGCCAACACCCGTCAGACAGAAGCGGCCATCTCTGTCCGTCATCACCGCATCGGGCCGTCCGGCCAGCGGTCCAGTCCAGCGCTTGGCAATCGCGTTTCCGAGGTTCAAGCGGACCTGCTCCAAGTAAGCTGCGAGATCATCGCCCTTGACAGTAAGCACCGCCGCCACCGTAATCTTGGCCGCAGCGACGGGTCTTCCCTCTGGGTCGAGGATGTGGCCGTTGATGGGAACGTCCTTGACCAGGTGGAGTGTCATTTCCGCCTCCGTTTGACCGATCTGTTCCCAATCGCAGCCGTAGTCTTGAGCGGCCGCCATGATCTGCATGGGCGAACCGCGCGCGGAGTGCCGATCCAACTCCGGTTTGGAAACGACGACCCGAAATCGGCCGTCCATCCCACTGGTGGCCTGCTGGGACAGAACTGGCCCGTCTGCCGTTGACCGGCGCAGGTAGAGCTTGGCCCCGGCCACGGGTCTGCCATCGGGATCCAGCACTTGGCCTCGGACGGTGATGGTCGCCTCGGACGCTGGCATTGTTTGTGTACCCGGCAGCGGCGGGGTGGCTTGGAGATTCGGCTTCTCCGCCTGGCTCGTTTGGGCTGTCGGTTCATCGGCCGCCGGAGCCTGGAGCCGTGCCATCCCAACCGCGCTCGCGGCAATGCCGCCGGCTACCAACAAGGCGATCGCCATTTTGGCTTTGGTAAGGAACATGGTTTTGCTGGCTCCTTGGATAAGGGCAGCCACATTCGCCGAAACCACGCCAGCCGCCAGAGCGTGACCGGCGGCCAATTTCACAGCGGCTTGCAGGGTCGAGCTGGCCAGTGTGGCAGAAACCGGACTCGATGCGGAGTTGAGCGCCAGTGCCGTAGCGGAGAGCGCGGCGGGGAGTTCGAGGCCGCGGCGGCGCAGGCGGAGACGCAACAGTTCCCGGCCACGCTGCAATCGTCCCTTGGTGGTCCCCTTGGTCCAGCCGAGCAGCCGGGCAGCCTCTTCCAGCGATTTTTCTTCCAGGCTACAGAGCACCAAGGGGGCCCGGTACTGTTCCGGCAAACCATCCAGCTCTTCGAACAGGATGGTTCGCACTTCGCGCAAACGCATATCGAGCACCGGATCCGCAGACGGCATGGCGAGTACCCTTTTTTCGAGAATCTTCCGCCGTGCCGCCTTGGCCCGTGCCCGCACCGCCAGGCGGTACGCCACCCGATAGAGCCAGCCGCTGACGGCTTCGCGCCGGTGCAGAGAGCCGGCCTTCTGCGACAAGAGCAGGAAGACAGCTTGAAAGGCATCCTCAGCATCGTGCAGGTCGTGCAGGACATTGCGGCAGACGCTCAGCACCATTGGTCCATGCCGCCGCAACAAGGCAGCGAAGGCGGCTTCATCCCGATTCTGGGCGAAGCGTTCGAGGAGGCGCTCATCTGGCAGCTCATGGTCCTTCAAGGCCGTGGCCAACTTCCGGATGTGTCGTAGAACGGCACCGACCTGTGCACTGCTCATGGCATGGCCCCGTGCGAAAGCGATTGGAATCTTCTGTAATAAAGAGG
>DATGIQ010000023.1:0-2870 GCA_035295665.1 Gemmataceae bacterium
ATAGCTGCGGTCCGACGGACGTGGACAGATGGAAGCACAGCGACTTCCTACAGCATAGCACCGGCCTCGCGCGGACCTTTGCGCTTGACATATCAGAGAACGATCTGTCATATTTTGGGGGTTCGCAGGACCGAAAACCATGAGCGTGGCGGTTTCTTCTTCTGCTCCCCCCAAAACCCAAGTGAGCACTGCCAAATGGGTTTGGCTGACTGTCGCGGTGATCATCGGAGCGGTCATTGCGATCGTGCCGACGCCGCACGGTCTCTCTCATGTCGCTCAACTGGTGCTGGCGGCCACCGCATTCACCGTGGTTTTGTGGGCGGCTCAGGTGATGAACAGCGGCGTGGCCTCGGTTCTGCTCATGGCGCTGCTCATCGTGATCGGCGTCCCGGTGCCCCGCGTGTTCAGCGGCTTCGGCGGCGGCGCTTTCTGGACGCTGTTGACCGTGCTGTTTTACGGCTTCGCGATGAAGAAGACGGGCCTCGCGGAGCGGCTTTCGTATTACATCCTGTCGTTATTTCCCGGCACATATGCCGGGATTCTGACCTCGTTCTTCATCATCGGATTCGTGCTGGCGCTGGGCATTCCTTCGATGACCGTCCGCACGGCCATTATGACTCCGGTCGCCTGGGCGCTGGTGCAATCGCTCGGCCTGCCCTCCTTCAGCCGCGGCTCGGCCCTCATCATTCTCACCACAATCGAGATGGCCGTAGTGCCGGGCATCGCGTTTTTGTATGGTTCGCTGACGGGCCCCGTCGTGGTCGCCGCCTTTGACGCCAAGAAACTGCCCATTACGTGGATCGGCTACGCGCAGGTACTGACCCTGCCGACGCTCCTGCTTTGCGCGCTCATCCTGGTAGGTAACCAGTTCATTCTGCGTCCCGAGGAACCGCTGAAAACTTCGCCGACCTTTGCCCGCGACCGGCTCCGCTCGCTTGGCTCGTTTAAGCGGCCGGAGGCCGTCACCGGCCTGGTGGTTTTGTTCTCGATCGTCTTCTGGGCTACGGACAGCTATCATCACCTACCGGCGTTCCTGGTCGGCATGATCGCGATGGCGATCTTTTATATGTCGGGCATTCTCCGGGATGAAGATATCGGCACCGGAGTCTCCTGGACGCTGCTCCTGTTCATCGGCGGTATTTTCAGTCTCGCCAACATCATTCAGGACTACAAAGTAACCGACTGGCTGGCTGGGTATTTCGTCCCCATCGTCGTCAAGATCGAAGGCAGTGTCATTGCTCTCTCCATCCTGATGGCCGTCCTGATGTACATCCTTCGTTTCATCGATCCGTCCAGCTTCATCGCCGTCACCGTGCTGTTCCTGTCCACCGTAACCGTGACAATGGCGGCAGGAATTCCACCCATTGTCCTGATGGCGCCGATCATTCTCGCCTCCGCACCGTTCTGGGTCTCCTACCAGAACTTCTGGCTGGCGATGGGCGAAGGCCTGACCGGCAATCTGGCGTTCACGGCTTCGCAACGCGTTCGGCTGGCGAACGCCTACGCGATCTTCTGTCTGATCGCGCTGGCAGTCGGTGTTGGCTACTGGAAACTGATCGGCGTCCTCCGGTAGCGTGCCTATTTGGCGTAGCAGGGGGTTGGCTCCCAACCGCTGGCGTCCGGCTGCTTCTTGAATTGATAGCTGCGGACAAACGGTTGGGTCAGATACGTGGGGTCCTCAACCTCGGCGGTGTCCACGACGTACGCGTCGTTCTGAGCTCCATCTAGAAGGTTGATGTATTCGGTGAGAACTGCTTTCTCGCTATACGGCACCCCATTCTTGCGAATGTAACCCGGACGCAGGTTCGTGGTCACCACCTTCAGTGTGCCGTTGCGCGCCGGCACCGGCATGGAGCCCCGCCCGCGGCCGGCATTGGGCACTTGCCAGCTGGCCACCGAGTATCCCTGCCATGTGGGTTCGCCGGTTTGCGCCGGCGGCGTCGCGTTGAAATGCAGGATACGCGTCTGCGTACCCGAGTCGGCTTCAACTTTTAGCGTGTTGTCGTCCTGCCAGGTAATATGGAGGCGCCCCGGCCTTTGCATCACGCCGACGGCGCCGTAGGCTTTGCACTGATTGCCATTGGCTTCGTCTTTGGCCGGGTCCCAAGCCATGGCGACGCTCCGGGCTGTCGCATTGATAGGTAGATAGGGGATGTCTCCTTTCTGGGGGTCGACGCGGAACCGCCACTCATCGACGATGAGCGAAACCCAGTATCCGGTGATGTCGATCGGCGCGGCCTCCTTGCCCGAACGAGGCGGCCCCGCCGGGCCGCCCCGCCCCTGCGCGGAAATCGCCGCGGGCGCCAACAGCGCCAAAGCTACGAGCCAGATTCGGTGATTCATCCCCTGTCCCCGATTACTCGAACGTGCCGCCCCACTTCCAGCCATCGGATGGACGCGTGATGTTCACCATGCGCAGCCGATGATCTTCCGGATTCCGGCCCGGATTTCCGACCACGATTACGTGATCGCCCGGCTTCAAGGTTTCACGGGTGACGCCCTGCCGACCCAACTGGCCGCCGGCGCCCCACTCCACGGCCCAGCGGATGGTCTCGCCGGTACTTGGATCTTTGCCCTCCACGTGGACGAAAGAATGCGGGTTGCGGTACAGGAACTGTACCAGGTCGCCTTCCACCGTCACCTTCTTGTCTTCGAAGTAGGTGGCGGCAAAAGAATGATGGGCATACGCCCGGATGCCGAGGACGGTGGCCGCGGCGAACACGAGAACGAGCATTTTGCGTTTCATCAGTTTCTCCTGACAGAATTTACTTCTTGGCTGAGGGAGCCGTGAGGCTGCGGTAGACAGCCTCGACAAACCGGTCGCCGGAGCCATATCGCGGATCCCAATCCTGGGTGGGCTTGGTGGCCTT
>DATGIQ010000024.1:0-2378 GCA_035295665.1 Gemmataceae bacterium
AGTAGGCGGAGAGTTCCCAGGGGCGGAGTTCCAGTTGCTTGAAGGCGGGCTCATATTCCTGGCGGGTCTGGGCCTCGGCGGTCCAGGCGGCTTGCATGCCACCGAAGAAGGCGGAGACGCCGGCGGCCTGGGCGGTGGTGATATCGAGGTAGGGGATTTGCAGGGTGGCGCTCGTCATGGGCTGGACGAAGGCGCGGGGGCGGATGAAGGTATCCTCGGCCATGATGGAGAGGATTTGCTCGGCGAACTGGGGGGGGACGGTGTAGCCGCCGGTGACACCGGAGGATTCGCCCAGGGCGGCTTTCTGGCGGGCGTTGAGGTCGCCTTGCTGGTAGTGCTTGTCGAGGTAGTCGGCGGCTTCGAAGGCGGTCTTGCCCTTACTGGTGCAGGCACTGACGGCGTGCTGGAGCCAGTCGGCGAAGTTTTTCTTGGGGTCGCCGGAGTTGCCGGAGCCGAAAATGGCGGGGATGGCGTTGCGGCGGGCCTGGCTTTGGGCGTCCTGAAACTGCTTGAGGGCGATCTGGAATACGGAGTCCAGGCTTTTGCTGACGTTTTGGGTGATAGCCTCCATCGACTTCTGGATGATGGGGGCCAGCGGATCGCCGGGCGTGGCCTCGGCAACGCCGCTGGCGATCAAGGCTTGGCTGTCCGCATCGGCAACGTCAATTACCTTACCGGCGGGCTGGCCCAGAAATTCTTTTTTGAGGGTGACGAACATGGACGGGGGTCCTCGAATGGGATACAAGTCAACACTGGCCTCTGCGAGGCCACCTTCAAGAGTGGGCCATCTCCAGGCATGAACCGGTTGGCAGCTTGGCGTCTACTTCCGCCGGCAAGAGCCCTGATGGCTTAATGACGGGATTAAGAAACGGAGCCGCTCCTGGGGGACCCGGCAAGCAAGGGCATCGGATGCGATCCCCGCTCGCCGGGTCTAGACGCGGCCACGAGCCCTGTCCACGACTTGCAGTGCGGTCCGGCTCGCCAGAGCGGACAGGTCCAGCGCGTTCACATGTCCCAAAAGGGCTTTTTCAATTTCGTCCAGCGGTAGGAAGCGGATGAGACGTTGGATGGGGGATTTCGACGTCCCTTCTCCTTGATTCGGAAAAACCAACGGATCCAGATCCAGTACCTCGAGAAATTCATCAGGAAGTGCAACGGCGGACTTGCTCACCGCCTCGACCAGCGCGTTTTGCTGAGCGGGCAAAAAGGTGCATGCGTATTCGAGCAAGATCCATTCATCAATCACCAGATCGACGTCCTTCCAACCGTTGGCTTGCCGCTCGGAACCATCCGGCGTATGGACCTTGGTCGGTAGAAAGCCGATCGATTTGCCGCGTAAGAGGTCGGCCTGGACCAGACAAAGCGCCACATCAGCGGGCCAAGTGCCTTGCCAGCCCTCAGGTTTGACGGGGTATTGCGTCTTGGCCTTGACACCCTGCATCGCTCCGTCGCGGACCACTTTCCGCCAGAGCGACCGGCCGATGGGCGGCAGCGAGTAAGCGTGTTGCAACGTGACGAGCGGGTTAAGCTTGAATTGGCTGTCATTCATGCCGCGCGCACGAACAACTTCGCGGGTGCGATCGGGATCCTCGGTGGTGATCCAGGAAACGTCGGCCCGTTCGCCCGGCAACACCTCGGACGGGCTCCGCGCCACCGTTGCCTTGCGGTACCGAAATGCATCGTCCTTTGGCAAGGCCTTCAGGATGGTATCGAGAGCCACGGCCTGGCGATCGGTGAGCGGAAAGCCGAGTGGGCCTTCCGCGGTTGGGTAATGCGGACTGAAGCTTCTGGGCATGGGCGACTCAATGTGAAAGCAGCGGTGGTCATCTCTCGTCTCTACCGCGAGTAAACAAGAACGCGGGGCTATGTCGCAAGAGCAAAAAGAGAGAAATCGAGAATGAGAATCGAACAAGCGAGAGAACGGCGCCGCTGCCCAAACATTCTAACCAGTCATCCCGGAACGGTTTGGCCGCGAATAAGAACGCCCCATGAGCCTATGGAAGCCCAGGAGTGCCAGGATTCCGATGCCCAGGAGAATCCCGGTACGTGGCTCGGGAACGGCGGCGAGCTGGTTCGAGATGCTGGATTCGGCATGCGCCAAGTAGATGTCGATGCCGGCGTTTAGATGAACGTGCACGGCATTGACGGCAATGGTCCCATCGCTGGCCGTCATCGTTGATGTCTCTTCATTCAAGACCAGGAAGCCGGCTGCTCCCAGGCTGATCATCGTGTTCGGGGCAGCCTGAGGGTTAATCATCATGCTGTTCACCACGAGATTGGTAAACATGGCCGAGCCGGTGACCGACAGCGGCGTGGCAGTGCCATCCGCCCGCGCATGGGCCTCGATCCGATCGCCATCGGCGATGAAGTTGATGCCG
>DATGIQ010000025.1:0-4055 GCA_035295665.1 Gemmataceae bacterium
GCGAGGGTTTCCACCAATCCGGCGGCAACGCCCGGGTTCAGTGGCGTCCCCTCCAGGTGGTCGGCCAAGCTGCCGCCGGCCACCAGTTCCATCGAGAAGAACGGCTGTCCGTCCTGCTCACCAATCTCGTGGATCTGCACAATGTGCGGATGCTGCAGGCGGGCGATCACCTGGGCTTCGCGGCGAAAGCGGGCAAACAGCTCGGCTCCCGCACGGGCTCCTTGCAAGATCATTTTCAAGGCGACCAAGCGCCGCAGGCCCACCTGACGAGCCTTGTACACCACGCCCATCCCGCCCCGGCCTAACTCGCTGAGGACCTCATAACCCGGCACCGTCGGCCACTGCCGCAGCGTTGGGTCAGCGGTCGAAGCCTCGGTAGCCGCGGGTGCGTCGGTCACCGGTTCTGCTTGGACCTCCCCCACCGCCCGGTGCAATTCGAGCTGGCGCCGGAAGCGCTCGGCGAACCGCGGGAAACGCCACAGATATTCCTCCACTGCGGGTCTCTCCCCGAGTTCCTCGCGCAGGCAGTATTCATTAAAGACCAGGTCGAACGCCTCGCTGCCGTCGGCCGCAACCGCCGGATGGAGCTGCAAATAAGCCTCCGCGGGGATTCGTTGGCCGCGCTGCCAACGCGCCATTTGGTCAGCGGCCAGCAATTCGCCGACCTCAGCCGCCGTGGCCTCCCCCTGCCGCCGCAACACTTCGCGGATGTCGATCCCCGCCAGCGGCATCGGGGACGCTGCGGAGTCCTTCGCGGCATCCGCCGCGGCCACCGTAGAATCCGCTCTCGATTCGCTCATGGCTGAGGCTCGTCGAAAAGAGCAACGTGCCAAGCGCGCTGCGCTGGCTATTCGGCACCGACGTCGGTCAACCCGAGCTCCCGGCTGACGCGATCGAGTGCGCGGGCCAACTTCTTGCGGCAGCCTTCGGGAGTGCCGCCCATGTGGCTGGCGACGGCCGCCCAGTCCTGACCTTCGGCGCGGAGGTCCGCCAACCGTCGCTCATCCTCCGACAGACGCTTGCGCAGCTCGTGGAACAACTCTTGGCCGGCGACGACCTCGCTAGGGCTGGCTTGGCCGATGGCGGCGGTTTCGTGCTCGGGACTAACCTGCGCGAGCCGGCGCACATCACGGCGTTGACTTTGTTGGTACTTGACCTGCTCCGACAGCTTGTGGCGCGCCATCACCACCAGCAACCGCAGCAGTTGGTCCGGCTGCTCCAGATCGTACTGGCCGGCAGCCGCACGCAGGAAGAAGCTGGCCAGCACGGCTTGACAGATGTCCATGGAATCAAAGGTGCGGCGCAAGTGCGGATGGCGACGCCTGAGCCACAGGCGCACTTCCGTGCGGATTTCCGGCTCATAGCGGCGCACCAGTTCCGCCGCCGCCGACTGCTCGCCACCGCGAACTCGACGCAGGAGATCCGTAAAACTGGTCGCGTCTGCCATGATGAATCCCCTCGCGGTCTTCCATCCTATCCACCAGCGAGCCAAGAGGCCATAAGAAAACCACGATTTTACGGATGATCGGATGATGCTGGGCCTTGTCATCATACTGCCGCGATGGCGGTGCCCTGAGGCTGCGCGCAGACAGGTGCTCCCATCCGAGGGAAAGTTGGTAAATTCTTTTTGCTGCGCGTCCGGTCATCCCGGCAATTCCCATGTAGTAGGTAGAGCCCTGATCCATTGGGCCGTGTGTGCGAGAACAATCGAAGGCAGTAGGCGCACCACGGTCAAACACCAACCTACTGTTCCAAAGCGAAAGGATGAACCCCATGTTCGCACGCTTCTTCCCAATCCGTTCACTTCGAGCAAAGACCGTTGGCCGCAACCACCGAGGCTTTCGGCCCAGGCTGGAAGCCCTGGAGACGCGCCTGGTCCCCGCCAACGTGGCTTGGACGAGCCCCGCGGGGGGCGAATTCCTGGACGCCGGCAACTGGACCGATGTATACACCGGGGCTCATTACGTGCCCGGCCCGGGTGATAACGCGACGATTTCTTTGCCCGACAGCGAGCTCATCACCGTTTCCGGCAGCGCCACGGTCGGGAGCCTGCATGCGCATCCCCACATGGAGATCCGAGCGGGCGGCAGCCTGACCATCCTGAATTCGACGGGTGGGTCGGGGTCCGTCACCTACAACGGCATCGACATCGATGCCGGGACAACGTTAGAGCTAGGCGGAGGCAATCTACAGACTGGCCGGGTCAGCAAGCTGGCGGGGACCGTGATCGCCGACGCCGGAACAACGTTGGAGTTGGGCGGCAGCGGGTACCTCGGCGACATGACCGAGATGCAACAGGGCGCCGTCCTCACCGGCGCGGGCCAATTCCTGCTCGGCACGAGCGACACGCTGTATAACGACCCCGACGCCCCCTTTACCCTGCCCGACAACTTCCTGAACGATGCTGGCTATTTGGTGGCCAACGCCCCGATCACCGCCGGCGCGCACTTCACGCTGCAGAGAACCCTCCGTGGATCCGCCGACTTCATCGTCCCCGCCGGCAGCACGATGGATTGGAACAGCGGGACCCTGGAGGGCACCGGCCAGACCATCATCCAGCCTGGAGGGACACTCAACCTCAACCCCGTCCTTGGCAAGACCGCCGACCGACCGCTGAGCAACCACGGTACAGTCCATGGGCACGATGGATTCTCAGCCACGAAGACCTTTGTCTTCACCAACGAGACGGATGGCACCTTTAACATCGAGGCCGATGTCAACTTCCTGGGCGGCGGTGGGTCGGATTCGGGAACGTTTGACAACGCTGGCACCGTGGCCAAGATCGGCGGCACGGGCGTCACGGGTTTCCGCGGGGCCTTCAATAACACCGGCCTAGCCGAAGCAGCTGTGGGAACCCTTCAGGTGGGGAGTAACGGGACGAGCAGCGGCACCTTCCAAGCCGACGACGCAGGTACGCTCGAATTCCTCAACCATACGCTGACCGCCGGCGCGGCCCTCACTGGCCCCGGCCTGTTCCGCATCCGCAACGCTGTGACGGCCGACACGGACCTCACCGTTGGTCGGCTCGAGCTGTCCTCGCCGGACAGTGGCCCGGCCGTCACGGTTTCCGACACCCTCACGGTCACGAACACCCTCAATTTCCTGCGCGGCTCGTTCGGGGGCGGCGGCCGGATCATCATTCCGCAAGGCGCTAACCTGAACGTGACCGACGGCGCCGGCGGCGGCGGCAAGGGCTTTGCAGATGTGGCCCTCGACAACTTCGGCACGGCAACCTTCACGGACGCGGTTGGAGACTCGGCTCAATTCGTTTTCACCAACGAGCCGACCGGGACGGTGGTCGTGGACGTGAGCAACAACCCGCAGGTCGGTTTCGGTAGGTTCAGCAACCAGGGCAATTTCTTGAAGGTCGGCCCCGGGTCCGTTCGGTTGGACGCTAAGACGTTCTCGAATGACGGCGGCTACGTCGGTCTGCACGAAGGCACCCTGTACTTCTACGGAGCCTACGTGCAAACGGACGGTATCACTGAGATGAGCGACGGGACGACGCTGTGGGCGGACGGTTCTGTAAACGTGCAGGGCGGCTCGCTGATTGGCTCTGGCACCATCATCGGCAACGTCACCAACAATGGCACGATCGAGGTCGGCGGCGCCGGCGCCACGGGCATCCTGCACATTCAAGGGAACTACACGCAGACCGCGGCCGGCACCCTGAGCCTGGCGTTGGGCGGTACCGACGCCGGCAGCGGCTACGGGCAGTTGGACATTACAGGCCAAGCCAATCTGAACGGCTCCCTCGTGGTCAGCTTCCTGCCCAACTACACGCCCAATCCCGACGACCTGTTCGCGATCATGGCGTTCAGGTCCCGACAGGGCGACTTCAGCTCTATGCAGCTGCCGGACGGAATCAGCGCCAGCTACAGTGCTACGGCACTGATGCTGAGCACGTCCTGAGCGTTGCGGGGAATGAATTCCGTACGCCCCTCGCCCCCGTGCTCGGCGGCGAGGGGCCGACCTCCGCGCCCCAATGCCTCTCCCCCGAAGCGGGGGCGAGGGGAGAAGCAAGCGACAGCATCCGCCCCACGATAATTCAGACC
>DATGIQ010000026.1:0-19457 GCA_035295665.1 Gemmataceae bacterium
AGGATCTTGACTCAAATTCATGAAACGAGGCTCATCCCATGGATGGAAAGAAATCAGGCTTCTGGATTGCCTTGGGGTTAACGGTAGGTGTTTGTTCGGCCGTAAGCGCTCAAGATTCTTCGCCGGCGGGCGTGTCGGCGGAAGAACTCAAGACGCGCGTCGAGCGGCTGGAACGGCAGAACCAAGAGCTGGTGGAGGCGCTGAAAAAGCTCCAAGGTACGGTGCCCGCATCCGGTGGCGGGGAACAGCCGGCACTTACGAACAGCGCCGATCCGTCTCTCAACAAGAGCGACGTACAAAGGATCGTCGACGATTACCTCCAAAGCATAGAGAACAAGAAGAAGGCTGAAGAGGAGGCCGCAAAGAAGAAGGAAGAGGAAGAGGGCTACAAGGTTGGCACCGACCTAAAAATGACTGCCCGATGGAAAGATGGATTACTCTTTGAAACGGCGCACAAGGACTTTTTTGCCCACATTGGTGGCTGGTTGCAGTACGACAATGTCTGGTTTAACCAGAACAAGCGGTCACTGGCCGCTCCGCCGGCAGGCATCGGCGACTTCCAGGACGGCGACTTCTTCCGCCGCGTCCGCCTACAACTCGACGGCGGCTTCTGGCAGGTGTACGAGTACAACATGATCTTTGGTTTTGAGAACACGGAGAAAAGCATTGTCTCGGTGTTTGAGCTTTGGGGTGGCATCAAGGATGTGCCGTACCTGGGTATGATTCGTGTTGGCCGGATGGTCACTCCCAATGGCCTCGAAGGCGACGACACGACCACGAACAAGTCGATGACCTTCTTTGAGCGTTCCTCGATGAGCGATGCGTTCTATCAGAATTTTGCTTCGGGTATCTGGCAAGGCAACTCCATCCTGGACCAGCGTTTCTGCTACCAGTCCATGCTGTATTACACGGATGCCGGCCTTGCTGCCACGTCGGTGGGACCCGTGGGGGGGCTCAATACGGGTGACTTTTTTGGTGATGGCGAATTCGCCGCCGGTGTGCGCTTGACGGGATTGCCGCTTTGGGAAAACGAGGGGCGTGACTTTGTTCATCTTGGCGCTTCCTTCAATTGGCATCACGCCAACCGTGGAGGCAACGAACTCACCGGTGCGCAAGGCGTCCGGTTCCGAGCGCGGGCCGAGCAGCGTGACTTTGCCGGAGACATCGATGGTACAGCGCACGATGGAGTCATCAACGCGGGCGATGGCAACCGATTGGTGGACACGGGCGTTCTGGTGTCCGAAGGGTCCTCCGTGATCGGCACGGAGTTCGCCTGGGTTCGCGGGCCCTTCTCGCTGCAGGCAGAGTATGCCTGGGCGTCGGCGAACAATGTCCTCTTCGGTGGCACGAAAATCGGCGACGCCTGGTTTGACGGCGGTTACATCCAAGCATCGTACTTCCTGACAGGTGAAAGCCGGGCCTACGACCGACGGATCGGTCGCTTCAGCCCGACGTATATCGCCGCCGTAAATACGCCCTTTTGGTTTGTTCGCGATCAAAACGGCTGCCTCAATTGGGGCATCGGTGCCTGGGAAGTGGCGGCTCGCTGGTCCCACCTGGACTTAAACGGCGGCAACGGCGCGATTCACGGGGGCATCATGGATGGGTTGACGCTCGGCCTCAACTGGTACTTGAATACGAATTTCAAAATCCAGTTCGAGTACGTCAACGACGAGCGTTACCACGTCGCTCCCGGTGTGTTTCCCGCTTTTGTCGAAGGGTTCGGCGTCCGCGCCCAGGTCGCCTTTTAGGGAATGGTTGGTTGGAGTCAGCCGGTAACAGACCCATCGGTCTGCCGGATCTCTCACAAGATTGAGATACTGAGGAGTCAAACATGAAACGGATTGTGCTCGGTGGTGTAATGGCGCTCGCGATCGCCGGCACGGTTCTGGCTCAAGGACCGCAGCCGCTCGTTTCTGGAGCCAGTTCGGTCGGTAGCGTATCGGCGACGAATGCCGCAGGAGACCC
Source organism: Gemmataceae bacterium (assembly GCA_035295665.1). Taxonomy (GTDB): domain Bacteria; phylum Planctomycetota; class Planctomycetia; order Gemmatales; family Gemmataceae; genus DATGIQ01. Next base: position 1,969 of record DATGIQ010000026.1, read on the forward strand.
CTCCAGCGATCGTCCATGCTGTGCTGTGCCCCTGACAACGGTTTGCGTGCCGGAGGCTACCACAAAGGTAGTAACCACGCCGATGTATTCAAGGGTGTGCGAACCGCTTTGCTTTCCGAAATGGTCGCTGAGCCTGGGCTTTCATCGCTGCGAAGATGCTTGTCCCAACTGTGAGCATCCGCGCACGAAGTATTACCTGGTCGTTCGGACACGCACCGAAGAGCGACCAGCGGTCGTGTGCAAGCCTGTGCTTGTAGAAGCCTGTAGTAAAGCATGCGGTGGGATCGCCGGCGCCGGTATTGGTACCGAAGGCGCTATCCCTACCCCGGTGCACTACGTGCCACGGGCGGAAACGCCGATTCCAGCGCCGACTCAAAGGACAAACCGAAACTGAGCAAGAGAGCACGATGACAAGCCAGGACTGAGGACCGAGTTGATCGGTCCTCAGTTCAGACGCTTTGCTACCGCATTTGGTCAGGCAGCTTCTTTTTCCGTTTCATTACTTTCTGCGTGAGCCCTTCGGCCATTGCTTCTCGTACTTGGTATCTTGTGCCAGTCGATGGAGCATGCGATCGTGTCGCGTTACCCAGCGCACTGCATGGTCGGCATTGAGTATCCAGCGTTCTCTACTGCCCGAAACTGCAACCAGGAAAGCCCCTGAACCTGTGCGGACCTCCAGTATCCCGCTGCGCTTACGAGGACTCTCGTCCCGCGGCAGCCACGCCGTCAATTTGGCAGGAACGCGATGGCGCACGCGCTGCCTCCCCAAAGGAAACTTGGCTCCTCGCCGAGCTAAGCTTTGATGAGCGGCATCCCATCTTCCCCGTAATAGGCCTTCCAGCCCTGATTATTGTTATTGTTTAGCGGCGGTTCGCAGAACCGCGCGGGGATGTGCCCCACGCGGTTCTGCGAACCGCCGCTCAGCAAACAGCATGAACGGGCCCGTGTATCGGATGGGAGCCGGAGGTGTAAGAGAGAAATGCTAACAACAGAGGGCGGGCCTCCGAGGCCGCGCGTTTGCCTAGCCGGTCCAAATAGGTGGGCATCACCTTGGCTCGCTTGGAGTGGGACACGAAGAACGCCACAAATCGGGCCTTGGCGCCGAGCGCTCTGGGGCGCACAATGCGGAAAACGCCGCAGGCGCCTTCCGCGGCACGCATTGGATCGTGTCGCAGTCAGGAACTTTTTTCACGATCAGGCGATGCCGCACTTTCAAGTCACCGCAAGCCCCTCCGTCGCAGTCGCATGTGCCACGTAGCAACGATCGCAAACCGCAGCGTGGCAGGCAGTATTCTTCGATCTTACAAGCATAAGCCTTCCGCGTGTTTTCTTTTGCCTGGCTAATGCAGAGTTTGTTGGGCTGCGAGGAACTGGTTGCGCCAGGTTTCTGGGCGTTCAAACCAGATGAAAGTGCGCCAAGGCTTGCAACGGCAATCAGGGCGGCATTGAAGAGAAACCGCATCTGCTTTTCCCTCCCTGGTAATCAGAATTCCAGAGCAGCGCGGAGGCCGAGGCCCTGAACCGTTCCGCTTGCGGCTCCCGCCGGCACGAGTCGTTGGCCATTTATGTAGTTGAGCTGAAACTTGATATTGGGGTTCCAGTACCAGTTTAGGCCGACCGTGTGCTCACCATAGGTTCCGCCCTGGACAAAGTCGTCGTTCAAATTGATGTAGCCGTAGCGATAGAGGATTTCCCAGGCCCCCAAGCCGTACTGAAGGTGGCCATTCTCGTCGCGAACGAGAAAAAAATTCTCCAAAGGTCGGACGCGATCGTATTTTCCCATCCGCTTATCGTAGCCACGGTTGTCACCCGTCAGGAAATAGCCGACCTGGACATAGCTGCCGTAATAGTTCAGATCTCCTCGGCGCGTGGCACTGCTGGATGCCGGGAAGACGGCGTTATCGACATGGGCCAGGCATGCTTCCGACTGCACCCAGAGTGGCCCCCAGTACCACAGGAGCTCGGCGTTCAGAGCCTGCACATCGTCCGCAATGATGTTGCCCGTGTCCACCACCCGCGCTCCGTTGCCCTGCAGGCCGACGGCATCGCGGATACCTGGGCGGGCGCGGAAACGGAGAAGATCGGTGTTTTCGGTAACGCTGGGGTTCGGCGCCATGGCTAGCTTCGTGCCAGAATCGAAATCCAGCGGCGGCGACCCCTTCCGAATCTGGTAGGCGAAGCCCAGGTGAAGCAGACAGCGGCCGTCATTCTCGTATACGGGCAAGGCACTAACGCGGCCGGAGTAAGCATACTTGCCATCGCCAAACGAGGCGCCGTTGAATGGGCTAAAACTGTCGATGCGGTGGAACATATGCTGGGTGGTCACACGCTGATCAAAAAACGTCGTGTCCGTGAAAATCCCGGGCGCGAATTCCTGATAGAAGGCGTCGAACAGGGGCGATCTTTCCAGCATCGGCAAAAACCGGCTGCTCGTATAGGCTTCGAGACCGAAGGGCACGTGCGTCTGGCCGAAGCGAAACGTCTCAATGATCGGCAGGTCCCTTGCGCCGACATAAGACTCGTCGAAGGAGATGTTGTTGTAGTTCTCAAAATCAAGCTCGACCTTGTACTCGATCGTTTGGAAGATCGCGCCGTCCGCCGTGAAGCGCGCCCGGCGGACAAAGAAGCCGTCCAGCAAATCGCCGATGCCCGGTCCGACACCGGTCACATTGCTCAAGGGCGAGTTGGCGGGTTGAGTGGGGGGCCGGCGCAGGTTCGGGGACTGGGCCCACCAGACTTCGTCCGACATGAGACGCCCGCCGATGTGGAGACTGAAGGCTTCGTCAGCAGTCCGAAAACGCAAGCCGCCCGCATCCCAGCCCACATTCAACTTGAGATCCTCGCCGACCACAGAGCCTTCAAGTTTTTTTTGCTCCTCTTGCGCCTTTGTCTGGTCTTGCTCTCTTGCCGTCTTTTCCTTGGACCACTGTTCGATGACCTTTTTGACAGACTCGACGTCAAGCTCGGGCGCCGTGCCCGCGGCCGGCGGCGCGGGAGTAGCAGTTTGGGTTTGCAGCGTTGTCTTGAGCGCCTGGACCTCTTTTTCGAGCTGTTCGATTCGAGCCCTGGTCTCGTCAACAGAGAGGCGGGCTTCCTGGGCATGAACTCCGGCAGTCGCCATGATGAGGAAACCAAGGGCAAGAAGGGTGCGCCGCGACCAAGGCTTCTGAGTCCACGTTGCCGCCTCCAAAGAGAGCATTCAATGCCCCTCTCGATGTGGAGGATCTGGTCTTTTTTGTAAGAAGAGAAAGCGCCCATATAATGCATGCACCTCTCCTCCGCAATAGCCCTTTGCTCGGGGAGGAGACAAGCGTCTGGCCGTATTCTCTTGGGATGTTCACGCGGCCAGTGCCCAATAGGTCTCCCATTGGGATGAGTGGCGCACGCACACCATGCTGGCCGTCGTTCTTTGGGTCTGCAATTTTCCTTTTTGCGACCGCAGGCGCAGAGCCGGGTCGGCGCACCTTTTTTTTCCGCAGCCTCGATGCGGCGTGCGACGGCCTCGCCCAACACTGGTGCTTGCAAAGTGCGTCCTTTCTCCATCACCTCTTCTTCGCAGGCGTCGGACACCGCCCCATCCGATGCGGTGAGCGCCGACTGTTCCCTTTCTTCCGCCAGCGCCAACGCACGCCGCACAATCGCTTCGTGCTGGGCGTCCACTTCGATCATCACTTTCTGCTCATCGAACATCCTGGTTCGGAGGACAAAAGCGAACCGAACGAGGATTTACCCACTTACCGCCATCACCAGACAAGTTGGCTGCCCCCTCCGGTCCAGCTCCACTGCCCACGGCTCGGGCCAGGTGATACCATACGCATATCCAGGAGAAGCGCCGATGCCCGAAAAACAACTCCTTGCCGGTGCCGCCACTGCCGTCCTTACGCCGTCGCTTGGCGTTTCGCTCTGCGGCTCGATGCTCGATCGATCAGCGGCGAATATCCATGATGAGCTGCATGCCCGCAGTTTCGTCCTGGACAACGGCGACACCAAGCTTGCCTTGGTCGTCTTGGACCTGATTGCCGCCCGCAAGGAATGGCTCAGTGAGATCAAGCACCAGATCCACAGCTTTACCGGCATCCCGCTGGCGCACATTTTGATTAGCTGTACACACACCCATAGCGCACCGACACCGGTGCCGGTGTTTCAGAGCAACGTGGAAACCGCGTATCTGAAGTGGGCGGCTCCGCGCGTGGCGGATAGTGTGCGGGTGGCGGTGCAGCGGTTGCAGCCGGCCCGCATCGGCTGGGGCGTTGGGCGGGAAGAGCACGTCGTTTTCAACCGGCGCTATTTCATGAAGCCGGGGACCAAGTTGCCCAGTCCGTTTCCCGGGATTGACGACAAGGTCAAGATGAACCCCGGCGAGCTGAACGCGGCCATCGACCGGCCTGCCGGCCCGATTGATCCCGAGATCTGCGTGCTTGCTCTCCAGAAAGCGGAACATGCGGACGGCCAACCGCTTGCCATCTTTGCGAGTTACGGGTTGCACTATGTTGGCGGTATGGCGGGCACGGATATCTCGGCCGATTATTTCGGAGCGGTGGCCGATTCGCTACACGATTGGACCGGCGGTCCCCGCCGCGACCCCCGTCAGCCGTTTGTGGCGGCGCTGGCCAATGCCTGCTTCGGCGATATTAACAACGTGAACGTGAGCCGGCGACTCAAGCAGCCCTACCCCTATCACCAGATGTACGCAGTCGCTCTAGTGGTTGCGAAAGCGATTCACGAAACCTGGCGATCGATCAAATACCGCGATTGGGTTCCCTTAGCGGTGGCCGAGAAGACCATCGAGCTGGGAACCCGCAAGCCGTCACCAGCCGAGGTGCAGCAGGCCAAGGAAGTTTTGGAGCGAGCCCCACAGGGACCGCTGCGTCTGTTGCCCGAAATCTATGCGCGGGAAACTGTTCAGTTGGCCGAATGGCCCGATCGCTTCCGAACCCCGGTGCAAGCGTTTCGGATCGGCGACCTCGGGTTGTGCGCCTTGCCAGGGGAACCGTTCTGTCAGACCGGCCTGGATATCAAGGCCAAAAGCCCGTTTAAGCCGACGATGATGGTTGGCATGGCCAACGATTACGCCGGCTATCTGCCAACGGAGGAACAGCATGCGTTGGGCGGCTACGAAACGTGGCGGGCCAAGTCAAGTTTTCTGGAAGTGAAGGCCGCCACCGTGATTCAACAAACTGCGCTCGAATTATTGACGGCACTGGCAAAATAACCGAACAGGAATTATGGACCCCATCTTTGACGAACTTGAGAAGACACTCGCAGCGCAAGGCCCCCAGAAGGCGCTCGATCAGTTGTGTGCCACCCTCCGACAGAGGAAGGAGTACGACAAGCTGTTCTATGCGTTGCTTATGAAAAAACGCCATGAGCTGGGCGTGTATCCGGTGCCGACGGATCCGGCCCAGTTCCTTCCGGAAACGGTACAGAAGCCATACGAGGAGGCGATCCGCGAAGCCGGGCGGCTGGTCGGCCAGCTCTACTTGGAGGAGAAGGATATTCCGCGTGCCTGGATGTATTTCCGCATGCTGGGCGAGTCCGAGCCGGTTGCCCGGGCCCTGGAAAACTACCACTTCAAGGAAGAAGAGGATTGCCAGCCCTTGATCGAGATTGCGTTCCACCATGGCGTCAATCTTCGTAAAGGCTTCGACTGGATTCTGGAACGCTACGGCATTTGCAGTGCGATAACGCAGGTCAGCGGCCAGGAGTTTCCCAACCTGGAAGTTCGACAATACTGCGTGCAGGGACTGGTGCGGGCACTGTACGACCAGCTGCGGGGGCGACTCGTGGAAGACATCGCAGCCCGTGAAATGAAGTCACCCGCGGAACCCACGATTGCCGGCCTCATGGCCGGGCGTGATTGGCTCTTCGAGGAAGAATTCTCTCACATCGACGTTTCTCACCTGGGTTCGATTGTGCAGATGAGTATTTCGCTCTCGCCATGCCCGGAACTCCAGATGGCCCGCGAATTATGCGAATATGGCCGGCGGCAGAAGCCGCGCTTCCAGTACCCCGGCGACCCTCCGTTTGAGAATCATTACCACGACTATGCCGTCTATTTGGCCATCGTGGCCGGTGAGCGTGTGGAAGAAGGTCTGGCCCACTTTCGGGCCAAAGTGGAGAATAGTGACCTCGCGAAAATTGGTGCTTTCCCGGCCGCCGTGCTCGTCAACCTTTATGTCCGTCTGAACCGGTTGCCGGAAGCCTTGGCGGTAGCGCGGCAATATCTTGCGGGAACGGAGAATCCACCGCCGGCCTGTCCAAGCATCGCCGAATTGTGCAAGGAAACGAAAGAATTCCAAACCTTGGCAGCGATTGCGCGCGAGCAACAGGATCCCGTGCACTTCATGGCGGGACTGCTTGCGGCCCGACAGGAGAGCGGCGCTCGGCAGTCTGTCCGTTAACCCTTCCCATACCGCTGGACCAGCCGGTCGATGTAGCTGTTGTACGTGCTCGCTAATCCCGGATCGTGCAGGAAGAGAACATTTTCTGCGTTTTCCGTGGCGCTGTGCGAGAGGTTATAACTTCCCGTGATGACGGTATCGTCCACGAGCACAATTTTATTGTGCATGAAATCGTGCCGGCCATCAGGAGTATACGGGGTGGAGCGCTTGCCAGCCAGCGTGCTTGCAATGTGCTCGAACGCTTTGATTTTCCATGCCGCCTGGCCGCCCTGCCACTGGTCCAATACGCTGGCCATCTGGGTTGCATCATGAATGCCGCCAAACTCCTGCAACCACCTTCGATCGAGGGCATCCCCCAACGCGCCGAGGATGGCTCCGGAGGTGATCAGCATGGAGCAAATCTTGATGCGGCGGCGGGCGGTGCCGATGACATGGGCGATCTCGTGGTCAATGGCCCGGCCCTCACCCGGGGCAAAGGCCACGCCAACACGCTTCCCATCAACTGAAACCGTGCCGGTATCGTGCGCGCCGGTCGTGGCGATGTCGCCGCGCTGCCAAAGCTCCTCAAAATCGGTTTCGAAATAGGCACAGAGGCTCGAGGATTCGACCTCGATGATATTGTTCTCCTGGTATGTCCAGGAATCATCGGTGAAATTGGTCGAGCCGGTCCAAATTGTCCCGTTCGCGTCCTGCCCATCGCGGATGATGTACTTATGGTGCATGAGCTTGGGCAATTTTGGATCGCCACCGGTAATGGCCCTGGCCAAGATGCCGCCGCCCAGGCTCTTGATGAATTGGGCCGTACCCGGTGGAGCGGGGTCCGCACTGGCCTGCTGAAACGAGAAGTGGGGCTTGCCAGCGTCATAAACGATGCGAACTTCCACCCCGGCCGCCACCCGTTCCCGCAAGGCTTCCATCAGCGGCCCGGCCAGAGAGTCGCTCAAGCGGAAATCATAAATCGCCAGATGCAGGGTAGATTGGGCAGCACGCAGAAACGCTGCTAGCCGGGCCGCTACCGCGGCGGGCGGCTGCCCGTCCTGCTCCAGAAAGGTTGCCGTAATCGCCATCGTTCAAAGGAATCCGCGTTCCTAGCCCCATGGGATTGATGCGCCCGGACATTGTAGAAGAACCACGGTGACTGGCTATGGCGGATCGTTTGGGGGCGATGGCATGCATGCGCGCAAAAAAGAATCCGGGCTTCCTTGCGGAAGCCCGGACCACCAAGCATACTTACGGGTCCCGTCCATCCCTTCGGTAGCCTGGCAGCCTTAAACCGTCCCCCCTCGGACGGTTAAGAGCCCATAGCTTTGCGTCCCCGCCTCACGACGGGTTTGCCGTTATCCAGGATGGCTTAGTTACGCCTTCCTTTTGTTCCGGCGAGCGATGGCTTGCATCACTCGCGTCACACTGGAAACCTAGGTCAGATTTACCGGGTATGCAAGCGGCCGGTCCGCTTTTTCACGAACTCATGCATTGTGGGCCGTGAGGCGAAGGTTGGCGGCCTTTGCCCAGCTCGCAGGGATGGGCCGACGCACGTCGTCTTCCGGGAAGTGCCACTGCGTGATCCCCTCTTCGCCCAGCTGCCAGGAAAAAAACGCTTGGCGATTGTTTACTACCGTTGGAAAGCCAATCCGCCCACCTTCGGGGTCCAAGAGTACGATCGACAATCCCGCCAATTCGGCCATGGCCTCCTGGAGACGCCGATCGGCATCGGAAACCTCTTCCTGAATTTGATAACGCCGCGACCGTTCCGGCCAGGCGAGCGTCCGGCGCTGCCGATCAAGGCGCGCTTGCTCGGGCCGAATCTGGATGAGCAGTCGCCGGCAACTCACGACATCACTGACAATCCGCTGCACCAATGGCAGCATGCGGCGTGCCGTGGCCAGATTGAATGCCCCCGGCCGCCGTCCCGGTTTCTCAGAAGCGCCCTGGGCCCGATTTTCTGTTGAACCGTTCATGTCGCGCTCCCCTGCAATGGTTTGCCGCCATCTCCTCCACACATTTATATGATACGTCGGAGATCAAGGGACCCTTGCTAAAGCGAATGCGCAGCGCCTGGGACCGGGAAGCACGCTGCGAACGCGAAGGGAGATGAGAAAGTCATGATGCAGCGGCTGGCGAAAGTGGCGAGGACCAGAATCAAAGTCACAATTTCCCGAGCGGACCGCCTCACCACTCCGAGCTTCCATTCCACTGCACAAATCCCTCCAGCGCATAAAACTCTGGCAGGCCGAGGTCGTCATAGACCTTCGCGGTGTGGCGGTTGCGGTCTTCAGCCCGTTGCCAGAACTCCCGTCGGTCCACGCCGCCGGGGAACATGGCGCGATCTTTCTGAGACTGATGGCGGAAGATGGCAAGCTTCTTCCGCTCCAAATCATCGGGACTGACCGGCACCACCCGATCCACTTCGTGTGGTGCCCATTCTTGCCAGGCGCCACGGTACAGCCAAACCTCCGAGTGGAGCCCTTCCTTCCAGACCTGATGCACTGCGCGGAAAATGGCATCGGCACAAACCCGATGCGTGCCGTGGGGATCGGAAAGGTCGCCGGCCATGTAGATTTGCGAAGGCTGGAGCCGTTGCAGCAACGCCACAATATCGGCGATGTCTTGCGGATGAATCGGGGCCTTCGCGATGGTGCCGGTTCGGTAAAAGCGAAGGTCCATGAATTCCAGGTGTTCGGGAGGGATGCCGCATGCCAGGGCGGCCGCGCGCGCTTCCGTCTGCCGGATCAGCGCCTTGATCTTGAGCACATCTTCCGAATCGGATTGTCCGGGTCTCTTCGTGCGCAGAAAACTCTGCACCCGTTCCTTGACCGCCTCCGTATGCTCCTGGTCGATGGCAAAGAGTCGGTTGAACTCCACGACGAAATCCGTAAACCGCCAGGAATCATGGTCGAAGACGGCGATGTTGCCGCTGGTCATGTAGGCAACATGGACCGGGTGATTCTGGTAAACCAGACGGATCAGAGTTCCGCCCATGCTGATGACATCGTCGTCAGGATGCGGACTGAAAACGAGGATTGTGCCGGAGCCCGTGCCGCCCGGATGGGTGCAAATCGTTTTCATCATCTCGTCGAAAACGTGCCGGCCCAGGCGCTGAGCGGGACCATGCTCGCGCAGCAATTCGTACAGCTCGTGTTCCCGGAAATCATCATCGGAAAGCTTGAGCAGCGCTTTGCCCACCGTCAGACTCAACCAGATGACCGCCCGGCGGATGAGAGAGGGAGTCCACTCGACCGGCCCCACCATCCAGGGGCTATGGACCGCGGTGAGTTCGCTGGCCGCGGCGCGGTCCAGAATGAAGGTCGTATCGGGGTGTTTTTGAAGAAAGCTGGCGGCAATGGCGTCCGTCATTTCGCCTTCCACGGCCCGCTGCACGATAGGCGCTTTGTGTTCGCCAAAGGCCAGGATGACAATTTTCCGGGCTTCCAGGATCGTTCCGACGCCCATGGTCAGTGCCTGCTGGGGCACATTTTCTTCCCCGAAAAAGTCCCCGGCGGCATCACGCCGGGTCACCGGATCCAGGGTGGTCAACCGCGTTCGGCTATGGCGGGTGGACCCTGGCTCGTTGAAGCCGATATGGCCGGTGCGGCCAATCCCCAGCAGCTGGAGGTCGATTCCACCGGCACGGCGGATCCGTTGTTCGTACGCGGCACAAAAGTCTTCGGCTTCTTCCTCCGAAATCGTGCCATCGGGGATGTGGATATTCTCCGGACGGATATTCACATGATCAAAAAAAGTCTCCTGCATCCAGCGGCGGTAGCTGTGGGGATCGTCCCCCGAAAGGCCAAAGTATTCGTCCAGGTTGAAGGTGATGACGCGCGAAAAATCGAGCCCCGCCTCCTTGTGCATCCGGATCAGCTCCCGGTAGATCCCAACAGGCGTCGACCCGGTAGGCAGGCCCAATACTGTCGGCTGGCCGGCTGAGTTGTTTTGCCGGATGAGACTTTCAATCATGACGGCAACATGTTGCGATGCCTGACTACTGGTCGAAAAGACCAGCGTCGGGATTCGGGTATGCGGTACGTACTGGCAAGTCATTGCAGGAGTTTTCAATTTTTGATTTTTGTTTTTTGATTTCCTACACTGAACTTTGTACGAGAGTTAGTATCAGGAAGGCAATTAAAAATCAAAAGCAAAAGTCGAAAATGCCCTTATGCTGCAAGTCACCTTGAATGGGGAACCGCAAACCCTTCCGGACGCGCTCACGGTTGCCGACTTGGTCCAACGGCTCGGCTACGACTGCCGCCGGATCGCCGTGGAGGTCAATTGCCAGGTGATTCCTTTGCTGCAGCAGCCCATGCATCGCCTGGCCAGCGGCGACCTGGTCGAGATCGTGACGTTGGTCGGCGGCGGGTCATCGGAGCCGGAAGTACCGAACGACAAGCCGCTCGTAATCGGCAAATTCAGCTTCCGCAGCCGGCTCATTACTGGTACTGGCAAGTACGCCACTTATCCGCTGATGCGGGAATGCTTGGCGGCAAGCGGCTGCGAGGCGACCACCGTCGCCGTCCGCCGCGAACGCCTGGTGGATAAGGAAGGTCGCAACATCCTGGATTTCCTCGATCTGACGCGCTACACCATCCTGCCGAACACCGCGGGTTGCTTCAGCGCCGAGGATGCAATCCGGCATGCCCGGTTGGCTCGGGAATTGTTGGCCAATCTGGGCAATCCGGGAGCCGACTGGGTCAAACTGGAGTGTCTGGGCGACGCCAAGACGCTGCTGCCGGACCCCGTGGCTACCCTGAAAGCGACCGAACAGCTGGTCAAGGAAGGCTTCCAGGTGCTGGTCTACACCAGCGATGATCCGATCATGGCAAGGCACCTCAAGGCGGCCGGGGCAGCGAGCGTGATGCCAGCCGGCAGCCCGATCGGCAGCGGTCAGGGGATCCTGAACGCCAATAACCTCCGCATCATCCTGGAATATCTTAAAGCCGACGATCCGGACTACCCGGTTATTGTGGATGCTGGTGTAGGGACGGCCAGCGATGTCACCGTGGCGATGGAGCTAGGCTGCGACGGCGTTCTGCTGAACACTGGGATTGCCCACGCCAAAGATCCGCTGCGGATGGCCTGGGCCATGCGGTACGCGTGCGACGCCGGTCGCTTGGCTTTTCTCTCCGGCCGCATTCCGCGAAAACTCTATGCCCAGGCGTCCAGCCCGATGGAAGGCCGCATCGCTTCGGTGCCAGAAGTCCAGCACAGCTAGCGCGCGATCAAGATTTGCAGAGGGATAACTCGGCCGCTCATGGCTGCTTGACCGTAACCCACTTCCCGGTCTTGGCCGAGTCCAGAACCGCATCGAGAACCAGTTGGGTTTCGTAAGCATTCCGGAAATCGGGCTGCGCAGGCTTCCCCTTTGCCACTCCTTTCAGGAAGTCGGCCACCTGGTGGACAAAACTGTGTTCGTAGCCGATTTGGAGACCCGGCACCCACCACTTGTCCATGTACGGATGGTCGCCGTCGCTGACATGGATCGAGCGCCAACCGCGCGTCACGCCCTGGTCACGGTGGTCGAAGTATTGCAAGCGGTGCAAATCGTGGAGGTCCCAAAAGATCGAAGCGTGTTCGCCGTTAATCTCGAACGTGTACAGCGCCTTGTGGCCGCGGGCGTACCGGGTCGATTCAAAGGTGGCCAAGGAACCATTGCGGAAACGGGCCAGAAAGGCACAGGCATCGTCAATCCCGACGGGCTCGACTTTGCCCGTCAGGTTGTGCTTCCGCTCCTTGACAAAGGTTTCGGTCATGGCCGTGACGGTATCGAGGGCCCCATTTTGCCAAAGGGCCGTATCGATGCAGTGAGCCAAAAGATCGCCGGTGACGCCGCTGCCTGCTGCGCCCACATCCAGGCGCCACAAGGCGGTGCCGCCCTGGGGTAAGTCCGGGCTAATTGTCCAATCCTGGAGGAACTTGGCCCGGTAATGAAAGATCCTTCCGAGCCGGCCATCATCGATCAGCTTCTTGGCGAGGGTGACGGCCGGCACTCGCCGATAGTTGTACCAAACCATGTTCGGTACGCCAGCCTTCTCGACCGCCTCGACCATTTTCCGGGCTTCGGCGCCGTTCATCGCCAACGGCTTCTCGCAAAGGATCATCTTGCCCGCATTGGCCGCGGCGAGCGCGATCTCGGCATGCGTGTTGTTCGGGGTGCAGATATCGATCAGATCAATATCCTTGCGGTCCACGAGCTTCCGCCAATCCGTTTCCACACCCTCATAGCCCCACTTGTCGGCGAAGCCTTTCGCCTTGTCAGCGCTGCGGGCGCACACCGCCTTGAGAATCGGTTGATGCTCGAGATCAAAAAAATGATTCACCTTGGTGTAAGCGTTCGAATGGGCCCGCCCCATGAAACCGTAGCCGATCATGCCGACGTTCAAGGGTTTCAACATAAAATTGTCTCCTTGGGGTGCCGATTACTTGGTCCGCCCAGCCGGCGCCACCGCCTTGGAGCTGTAATAGTCATAAACCGCTTTGGCGACGTTCGCACAGAAGAGGTTGCCCGCATTGTCGATGACCCACCGTTTGTCTTCGTTGTTGTCGGTGAGTACACACACGGCCACCGGACCGCCGGGCAGATAAAGGATGCCCGCATCGGTCCGGGCATTGCTTACCGAGCCGGTCTTGTGTGCCACCTTGATGCTCTCCGGCAGAAAGCGAGGAAACTTGGCATTATCTTCGCACTGGCGGAGCAGGGCGAGCATTTCCTTGCATGCTTCGGGACTGACCAGTTTGCCGTCCTGGAGCTTGGCGAGAATTTCGATCATTTCCCGTGCCGTCGTCGAACCCAAGCCATACCGCTTGGTCCGCTCCGGGAATACCGAGGTTGTGCTCCCACGAAAACTCTTGGCATGAATCTTGGTATTCGGAAAGCCCCAGCGCTCCATCCGCTCGGCGGTAGCGCCGATGCCGATCTTGTCCAGCACCAGGTTAGTGGCCGTGTTATCCGAAAGGGCGATCATCAAATGGACGGCATCGCGGAGCGGAAAGTTAATCCCGGCCGTGAAATGCTCGGTCAGCACACCGCTGCCCGGAACTTTATCTTCTTGCCGGAGCGTCACGGGATCGGAAAGCTTCAGTTTTCCCTCGGCCACCTGCTGGTAGACCTCGATCATGACGGGCAGCTTGATGAGGCTGGCCGTCGGCATCGGTTCATCGGCGTTGAGGAAATAACTCTCGCCGCTGCCGAGGTGCCTGACAGCGATGGCGACTTTGCCTTTGTGAGCCTTGGCCAAGGGCGCCAACCGAGCCTCCAGCGAGGTTTCATCCCCCAGACACATCGGGCACAGCGTAAGCAGGATAAGCAGTGCGAAATTCCCCGTCCGGCCCACCATTGATGATCCTCCGCGGCGAAGCTTGCTGGGTGCGGTTTTAGACTGCATATTTCTGTCTCAGTTTATCCAGGTAGCGCTTGCTGTCCGCGGTCACGTCCCAGGCGTTGGGCCAGAAGCAGAGGTCCACGCACCACCAATCATTGGGCACCCTGGCCTGCATGAGTTCCGGGACGAGTTTGTCGAAATTCAACTTCCCGGTGCCGAACGGATTGTGGGTGCTCGTGTTGTGTTCGTTCAACGTGCCATCCGAATCGATCAAGTGAAGATGGGTGATCTTCCCTTTCAGCCTGTTCAGCAGCTCCAGCTCCCCGCCCGGCAGCGTTTCCTTCTCGCCGATTTGATTAGCGCCAACCGCGGCACACATGTGGGCATGACAAGTGTCGAACAGGACGCCGAAATTCTGGTTGCCGCGTTCCCGCACCGCGTCCACCAAGGCGAGGATCTCCGACGGCTTGTTGAGCGGAAACCCCGGCTCAAACTCCCAGCAAATGCGGACGCCACGGTTGGCAGCTAGCTTGGCGCAGAGATCAAACGCCCGCACGGCGCGGTCGAACACGAGCTTCGGGTCGATGCCCAACTTCTTCACTTCCGAGACCGGCTCAACGGTATCTACTCGAATGGTGTCGATGCCCAGGTCTTCCGCGAAGAACAGATTTTTGGCGAAGGCCGCAATGTATGGCCCGCTGTCCTCGACGCTCACCAGCTTTTGCGACCACAAATCGGCGGCCAGGCCTGAGAACGCCAGCCCGTGGTCTTTCACCTCTTGCCGGAGTGCTTGCCGCTTGGCTTTGGTGTCGCAAGTATCCGGGCCGGGATGCGGGTGAAAGCCGCCCAGCTCCACACCTTCGTAGCCCAGATCCGACAACTTGTGCAGCACCTGATGGAAATCGTTGGTTGGAGCTTCCTGATTGAAGATGTAGGCCCAGCTGCCGATGGAGAGTTTTTTCTTCATGGTGATACTCCCAAGAAATCAATTTTGTCCGTAGTCCCTGGCAAGTTGGCTACGGACTACGGACTTTTTATCGTTTATAATCGCCAATCTTCGGTGCCTGCGGATTCGTATCCGGTCCGAAGTACCGCAACGTAACGAGCGGCTCCTTGCCGGTATTCTCGAAAACGACGCCCTGCCGGGCGGCTTCGTCGCTGACAAACACTTCATCTTCGGTTAACTCTCCGAAACGGATCATGGCCGGCGTTTGTAAGCGGTGCTTGCCGATCCGGCCACAGCCCTGGACTGCGATCAGCCCAAAGGCTCCGTTATCCTTGATCGTCACCTGGACGCCCGGGTTGACGGTCAGCTCCTTGGCGCTAAACAACTCCTCGCCATCTACGTTGCCATAGACGATCCACCGATCGACGTAGCCTTCGCTGGCCGTGTCGGCCGCGGGGATTGGCTCCAAATAATGATGGTCCTTGAAGGACGGATCGACGTTGCCCTCCCAGTCGAGCTGCTCGACGAGGTAATCCAGATCCTGATGCTTGCTCTTGGGCACATCCTTGACGAGCAACTCCCAAGGTACCGCCCGGCCCTCCACCATCGATTGATACATGCCAAACACGTCGGAGCCCCACTGCGGTTCGTAGGTCACCAAAGAACCCGGTGCGTGCAAGATGCACGGAGGGACAAGCCAACCCGTTCCGGGTTGCAACCGGTAGGCCTTGCTGTAGTTCAGGATGCCGTTGTCGCCCTCGTTCCAGCGCTCTAGGCAGCGGCGAAGATCATGCTTGGTCGTGCCCGGCTCCAGTCCAAAGAAGGTATACGGAAAGTGGTTGCCGACGGCGTTGAGCTGCGGCGGAAAATAATAGGATTCTGGCTTCCCCTGCTGGCCGACAAGAGCCGCTTGCTTGTTGTTCTGGTGCATATGGTGGGGAATCGGACCGAGGTTATCGAAGAATTTGCTGTACACCGGCCAGCGCTGGAACCGTTCCCAGATCGCGGCCCCAACCAGGCAAGGCCCTTCCGCGGCAACGGCATCGCGCAGCGTAAAGGCGCGCTTGCCGTCATGCACCACATAGCTGAGACCTTCGTCCGGCGGTGCGCCCTCATTGGCTGCGGGAGTGGTGGAGGCGAACCAGCGTTCGTCGATGCCGCCACGGTGGGCTCCCAGGGCATACAGATCCTGCGGCGCCAGTTTCAAGCGCCGGCCGGGCATCAGGAAAGACCGCGGCACCCACGTTGGGGCCAAGCGCAGGATGCCTTCTCCAGCTTCGAGCGCTTGCCGGAACAAGTTGGCCTCGCCCGCGTGAGGAGTCGGCGGGTGAGTCGTCTTCTTGGACGGGGAGGTTTTCTTGGCCATGAGGTTCTGGTCTCCTGAGGCTGTCTGGAACGAGCTGGATTGCCGGTAGGACGCCGGGTCGCCGCTGCTTGTGTGAAGGCTCTGTGGCCTGCTTATAGCGTGCCGCCAGCCCACAGGCAAGGAGAAACTTTCCCAAAACTGCTCCCCCGCCCCGCCTGGAACTTCGCCCGGTGTGAAGGACCACGCAAGATCCCTGCCCCGAAAGCGAACTAATTGGTAGAGAAGAACGTCGTAAGAATAGTCCTTGGGTGGATGAGTCGCGGAATCCGGGCCGGACGCCCTGCCGGTCCCGCAGCACAGAAAGCGGTTCGATGACACAAACTACGGTCCCGCTTGACCTTAACCAATGCCTGGTGCTGGCCCATACGGACCTCGGCTTCGCCGCGCACGCCAGCCGGCAGTTCCGCCTGATGGGCTGGGAGGTCTATCTGGCCCAGACCGCCGCCGATGCACGCCGCTTGACGGAGAAGCTGGCACCGGCCGTTGTCGTCCTCGATGTGAACCTTACGGATGAAAGCGGTTGGCTGGTATGTGATAAGCTCATTCGCAAACATCCTGGCCACAAGGTTTTCCTGATCGCGACCGATCCGATGCCGGAATACGAACGGCTGGCCTCGTTTGTAGGTGCGGCCGCGCTCGTCAGCCAGCGTGATGGGGTTGCCGAATTGGTTCACGAAGTGCTCGAATCGGCCCTGCCAGCCTCCCGTTGAACGTGGCTGCGCCGTCGACTCCCGAACGCGCTGAAGAGAGGGGTGGTGAGCCGGTCGCGGCTCACCACCCGGTTCGTTCACGTCCCCACCTCGAAGATACACTCCACTTCGACCGGAATATTGCCAGGAAGCGAACCCATGCCGACCGCGCTGCGCGCGCCGACGCCGGCGTCTTCACCGAAGACCTCGGCCATCAACTCCGAGAAACCGTTGATGACTTGCGGCTGCTCTTTAAAATCCGGCGTGCAGTTGACCATGCCGAGCGTCTTGACCAGCCGTTTGACCTTATCCAGCGAACCGAGCGTATGGCGGACCGTGCTGAGGATGGCCAGGCCGACGAGGCGGGCCGCCTCTTTCGCCTGTTGCGGAGTGAGCTCGGCCCCGACCTTGCCCGCGACGAGTGTCTTGCCGTCCGCCTTCGTCGGTCCATGACCGGAGACATAA
This sequence comes from Gemmataceae bacterium, assembly GCA_035295665.1. Taxonomy (GTDB): domain Bacteria; phylum Planctomycetota; class Planctomycetia; order Gemmatales; family Gemmataceae; genus DATGIQ01. Next base: position 19,152 of record DATGIQ010000026.1, read on the forward strand.
AGGATATTCCCGGCGAGGACAGCAGTCTTGTACTTGGCCACCGGCTGCGGCGGGGGCGGTAGCGTCAGATGCAGCTCCTGGATGCGAACTTCCGGCTTCGATGGCATGGGACTTCTCCTTTTCGGGATGAGAGAACGGAGCACCGCTCAAGCCATTATTGTTATCCATACTGCCCCGCTTGGGTCAAGCGTCCCCCAAACGAAAATTCCACTCAGGTTTTTGCGCCGGGCTTGTATATAGGGTTAGGAGGGGAGCGAATGGAGCAAACGCCGGCCACACGTCCGAGTCTGTTGGTACGCCTGCATG
>DATGIQ010000027.1:0-4393 GCA_035295665.1 Gemmataceae bacterium
GATCTGGCTGCTGGGAGCTGCGGACACGGTAGCGGTATCCACGACCACGACGGACGTCAGTTCATGCGTGATGGTCACCGTCACAGGAAGGCTGGGCTGTTGCGTGTACGTGTGACTGCCGCTGACCGTGAAGACGCCGCCTGACACCGCGATCACGCCGGCCGTGGTTGGTGTCCCATCTCCCCAATCGATGGTGGCGGCATAGTGGCTCACCGGTTCCGGTCCGCCCGGATCGGTAAACTGTACCAGGCTCTGATTGAACGGGATGTCTTGAGTCGGTTGGAAATTGCCCTGGGCCATGAGTGCCAGGCCGTGATCGGACACGTTCACGACCTCCGAGGCGGAGGCGGACACATTCGCGTTGTTGCTCACGGCGAGCTTGACGGTGTAGATTCCTTCCTCCGCGTAGGTGTGCGGAGGCATGGTGAGGTCCCCCGGATTGTTGAGGGGAAACGTGGTATGCGGGCTGCCGTCGCCCCAATCGACATCTACCTGCCAGGCGTTGGCACCCGGCGTCGTGTCGCTGAAGGACCCCAAGGGAATGGGAGAGGACGTGCCTTCAGTGGCCGTTTGCTCGCCCGCGGGGGTGATCACGGGACTCGTTCCGGGCAAGCTGTCCGAGCGGATCGAAACGTCGTCGTAATAGTAGTTGGTGGTGTAGCTGTCCCTGCCGCCCAGCAGCAGCCCACCATTGTCGGTGGTGCCGAAGTTGCCCTTGCCGCTCATCTCGGGGGCACCATTGATGCGTACTTCCCAAGGCGCATTCGGCCCCGTGCCGATGCTGGCGGAGATGGTGTAGGTCAGATTGGGCTGGAGCATGGTCGTCCCGATGTCCAGCGAAGAGCCGTTAGCATCGTAGACGCGCAGATAGCCGTCCTGGGTCAGATGGAGGGCGCCCTTGTACTGGCCTGTCGAATCCTCGAAGTTGACCACGCCGGCTTCACCGGTCTGGGAGGCGTACTGGAACTCGAAGCTGTAATAGGCGGTGGGAAGATTGTAATAGCTGTTGTCCGGCTGCCGAATCTCCGCCCAGGCTGGACTGCTGTTACGCGAAAGCTGGAGCGAGAACTGGCCATCCAATGCCGGGCTGTTGACGATGGCGGCATTCATCACGCTGGGCGTGCCGTCGCTCTTGGTAGCGAGCTGGTCAAAACTGCCCGTTTCAAAATTGACCGAGTTGACGAGGCTGGAGGGAGAATGATAGACGATCATGGCGGTTACGTCGCCCAGACCCAAGCTGCTCGAGATGAGGGGGGTTGTCATGCCGGTGCTCGTGTCAAACCGGTAGATGTCGCCTGCATCACTGCCGCCGCCGACACCCAGATAAAAAGAGTAGGAAGGGTTGATCTGGCCCTGTGGAGGTGGGACCGGCTGCACGAGATCGGTCCCGGGTCTGGGATCCGTCATGCTTGAGAAGGTGTAGCTGTTCAGTAACTGGTGCGAAACGGGATCGTACACTCCAATGACCGGCTGTAAACCGGCGGCGGTATAGCGATAGCCGGACGTATCATAGCCAGCGAATCCAAGAGCAATGATATTTCCGTTGCTTGGGTCGACGGTCACATCTTGAGTCCGGTAAAGCGTGGGAGCCGTCGGGAAGAGGGGCACCGCCGCACTGGGGTCTGTGGGCCTCGTCAGGTCCAGTTCCCAGACGTATCCCGAGAGATCTGGATCCGTTTCGTCATTGCCGTATTTATGGATGTTCCCCTGCGTAGTCTGGTAATCATCCGGTCCTTGCTGATCGGCGATGTAGACATGCGTCGGATCCAGCGTGCCGTCGGACCGGTAGACCGGGGCGATTCCGGTGAGAACGTTCATCCATAGTGGCGCGCCTTCATTTGCGCTCGGGTCGTTGGTGATCCCATTAACGTTGCTGCCGTAACCGTACTCGGGATCAGGATGATTATCAGTACCATTTGGATCCTCGTCGTCGAGCGATTTGTTGAGGTCTACATTGTCAGTCTCACGACTGTAATCACTGCCGGTCGGGTAAGCTGCGTCATGCTTATGGCGGTTAAGGTCGCGGGGCACGGGGGCAGAGTGACCGCCATCGTTGTAAACGGAAGACTGAATTCCGGTATTGGGATCGATCTGTAGGACGCTGTGGGTCGGTGGGTCATAGGACTGGGGGTTATTCAAATCGTCCGGGTTCACGAGGAGATGCAAGTTGCCGCCGCCGTCGCCCTGGTTAATAACGTAAACCTTGCCATTCAAGTAGACCAACCCGTCGGTGCCGTAGAGATTCTCGCCGTAGATTGGGTCGTCAAACGTTACCAGCGCTCCTGTATTGTCTTTCGGATCGGAGGGAGCATTCGGGTCTAGCTTGACCACATGGTGATCGAACAGGGTGCTCGTGGGCGTCGGGGGCGGAGCTGAAAACCGGCCTGGGAGGTTGGGGACGAATCCCTGGTCGCCGGCGTAGAGCATGCCGGAGGAAGGATCCTCATAAAGGCCGTCGGGAATGTGGAAGTCCGCTCCCGTGGCGATAGGGTGGAGTGCGTGCATAGGGTCTGGGTCGTTTGGGTCAATGGCATAGAGGCCCGCATGCATTTTGTCGCTGCCTGCGGCGGCGACGATGAGCCAGCCGTCTTGGATCTGGCTCAGTACTAGACGGTGCTCCAGCTGTTCCAGGAGTAACAGTCGGGACGATTGCCGTGGGCGGTGTACAGTCTTCTGCCATTTTTTTACCGGGACAGGACGCATCGCGGTCTCCTAGTTGGGGAGTGGGCCATTGAAAACCAAGGGGGCGAGCCGTCCAGCGGGGAGCAGAGCCACCGTCCCAACCAATTAGGTACCGCGCAGAACTCGCTGCTGGCGAACGGCTCAGCCAATCGTCGTTAGGCAAAGGCTCGAGCTGTGCGTGTTACTCGCAGGACTGCTAGTGGGCATTCGAAGGGTGACGGGACTCAGCAGGATGGGGAGGGGGATGGTCACACGGACGATGCCTCAATTCTCTAATCCCTTTTAAGGCTCGAAGGCAGACTTCCGGGCTGGTTCACGGCGAACCCAGCCTGCCTCCAACCTTGCAAAACTCTAGCACATGCCCGGCGGTTAGCAAACCGAGCGCGCGGCCGGCCAAGCAGAGGGTGTCCACTACCGTCACGGATTTCAGAGCCGCGTGGCCGTAGGAATCGGTGATTCCGGCGACGGGCCGACCCCCCGCCGGCCAGTCCAGCCCGTAGCCCGCAAGGTTTTCGTTTTTTGTGTTGATTTCCGGAGCAGGGCAAGTCATACTCGGGCTTGTCGCCAGATCATCCGAATTGGCAAGGGGGAAATCGTCGATGAAACCATTCCTGTGCGGATTCATGGTGCTGGGCCTGTTCGCCGGCACGGTCCGATCGGGGCATGCCGACTATACGTTTACGACCCTCGACGTGCCCGGTTCGCCCAGTACTTCAGCCTATGGCATCAATAATTCCGGCCAGGTTGTCGGGTTCTATGACGACCCCTTAATTCCCAGATTTCATGCCTTCCTCCTGAGTGGCGGCACGTACACGAGCTTCGATGTCCCCGGTTCGACCGGTACCGCGGCCTATGGCGTGAATGATGCTGGGCAGATCGTGGGAGTCTACCTCGACGCATCCTCCCGAAATCGGGGCTTCCTCCGGAGCGGCAGCGACTACACCACGCTCGATGTGCCCGGAGCCGTGAATACCCGTGCCTTTGGCATCAATGCTGCGGGGCAGATTACTGGCTTCTATCAGACGAATGCCGGCCTTCTACCTCATGGCTTCCTTTTCAGCAATGGAAACTATATTAGCTTCGACGTACCGCTTTCGATCGATACCGTTTCTTCCGCAATAAACAATGCCGGTCAGGTGGTGGGCAGTTACGAGGACGCCGCCGTGAAAACGCACGGCTTTCTGCGCACGGGCGATAGTTACACAACACTGGATTTTCCTGGCGCTTCGATGACAGAAGCCCTCGGGATCAACAATATCGGTCAGATTGTAGGAATCTACACTACCACGGGCGCAGAGTATGGTTTCGTGTATACCGATGGGATCTACACGAGCTTCGCAGTACCTGGTACAGTGTTCACCGAAGCCATCGGTATCAATGATCTGGGCCAAATTGTAGGAGACTACGCCATGCCAGATTCCGGCTTCATCCACGGCTTCCTGGCCACGCCGACCCCCGCACCGTCCAGTCTGCTTCTCCCTGGAATCGGAGCAGCCTGCTTGCTCGGCCAGGCATGCTGGCGGCGTCGACGCTAAAGCACGCAGCGGATAGCGTCAAAGGGCCAGCGGGGAGAACCGCGGGGCCCGCCGGTCAGCCGGTTGAGTTCCTGCTTTTTCGTTGATTTCTGGAGATAGCCCGGTCATACTCGGGCTGGTCGCCAGATCATCCGAATTGGCAAGGGGGAAGTCGTCGATGAAACCATTCCTGTGCG
>DATGIQ010000028.1:0-7803 GCA_035295665.1 Gemmataceae bacterium
CAACGTGGCGAGATAATCGGTAAATTCGCCGCGGCCACAGCCATAGTCGAGCACTCTGCTTCCTTGCGGGAGATCATTTAAATAGCGATGCAGCAACTGCTTGCGTGCCGGAGTCGTTGGGTCGTTGGGCAACATGTCCCGATTGGCTGTTCTTTTCCAGCCGTCGTCATGGCAGGAAGCCAGAGTATGCACAGAGAGACTCCACGATCCAACGGACGATAACGCGACTTTGCCGTCACACGATATCATTCGGAGCAAGGGTTTGCGGTTCTCGGCCGAAGCGATTGCGTTTCCCCGCGTTGCATGCGCTGCTTGACGAGACCATCCCGTTCCGGAGCCCGAAGACAGTTCCGACGGCGCAATTCGAATTTCTGGAGCCCAATCATGGCCTGATAGATCGCCTTCATCAGGCAAAAGCGGAATCCCTCTCGGCCATCCATGAACCCAAGCCGGATGCCATAGGTGTATAGGAAAAACCAGAGCGGCCGCCCTGGTAAACCACGCACCGCCCTTTTCACGGCGGCCCGTCGTTGCAGCGGATCAAGCGAAAACATGCCTGTCAGGGGAACCTTCGCTTCGGCAAGCTCATAGCAAGCTTCTTTCATGGAATAATGGATGTGTCGCTCCCACCACGCTTCGAGCCCTTTTTGGTTTTCGTCGATCAGGTCGTTACGGAGCGACTCGATACTTCCCTGTACCTGCTGCGTTTCTGCGTGGCCACGGTTCACATAGCGAACGCTTCCCACCCGAATCAGTCGAACAACCCACGTTGGGTAGAGCGAGCTATAGCGCAGCCACTTGCCCCACATGGTGAAGCGTCTGCGCAGCCGAAAGGCCCCCACGGTTGCGGGCGTGCCTGGTAGGCGCTCGGCCAATTCAGCTACAAGCTCGGTGGGCACGCGCTCATCGGCATCCAGGATGAGGGCCCAGGGGTTTTTCAAAGCGATGTGCTCCAGGCTCCAGTTCCGCTGATCCCCAAAACCGGTGAACTCGTGCTGAACAAACCGAGCCCCGGCAGCGCGGGCGATCGCTTCCGTCTGATCCTTGCTGAAAGAATCCACGACGATGACATCATCACACCAGCCCAGGCTGCCGAGACAGTGGGGCAGATTCACTTCCTCATTGAGCGTATACACCAGGCAGCTCACCGGGGGCAGGCTAGGCATAGCGATCTCCCGCAGGCTCGGGGCGGCCGACAAAGGGCTTGTCGGATGCACCAGCAGCACAGGCCGACTCATAGTGACGCTCGAGCACCCGGGCAATCTGGCTCCACGCATAATTCTCACGGACCCATCGTCGGATCTGTTCAGCTTTGCTCTGGCGATTGGAGCTGCTGGAGAGAATCCCGGCGAACGCGTCCCGCCACGCTTCAACCCGGACGGGCGCGGTATAGCCAACCGCGGCAGCCAACGCCGCATCGGCCAAATCCACATGCGGCGACAGCAACACGGGCGTGCCTGCACCCAATGCTTCCAAGGCAGCAATGCCAAAGTTTTCGTGCTCGCTGGGCAATGCAAAGAGCGCGGCCGAAGCCAGCAGGGCAACTTTTTCCGCCCCGGCGACCGTGCCTAACCGATGCACGCGTCGTCCTGCATCCGTTTCCCGCAGCCACTGGGAAGCCAGGGGCTCCCAGAGATTGCACTCATCCGGGCCAGCCACGACCAGATGGAAATCGCGTGGAGCCCCGTGCAAGAATGCTGGAAGCAATAAATCAAGCCGTTTCTTCGGATGCAACCGCCCCAGGAACAGGACATAGGCCGAATCGCCGATTTGCGGCCAAGCTCTGGCCACAACCTTCCGAGCTTGGGTTCGGTCAGTGGCAAAGTCGTCGGGTTCAATCCCGTTGGGAAGGACAAAGCGCGGGCTGGCATCCCATGGCCAACTTTCGGCGGATTCCCTTTCCGAGGTGTAGTGCCAGGCCGTGCATGCTTGGCGGACCATATTGCCCCACAGCTTCAGATACGCCCATTTCCGCCAAGCGGACCGACCCAGGCTGTAGCGGTGCAGATGTCCGCAGGGGCGGAATATGGCCGGCACCCCCGCCGCCAACGCTGCGCGGAGGGCAACATGGGCCGGATAGGTGAAGATGGAATGGATGTGGGCCACGTCCACGGCGCGGAGCCGGGCCTTCACCCTCGGTCCGAAATCCGGTGCATACGCCAATCGATCCGAACCGCGTACCCGGACCACCTCGATCGCGGTTGCCTCCGGTAGCGGAATTGGCTGTTCTCCGTTTCTCAGGCCTTGATCGGTCGTGAGGACATGGACCGAATGACCGGCCCCAGCCTGGTGGCGCACCAAGGCTTGAACCACGGCCGTCGGTCCACCGCGTTCCCGAGTTAATCCCGGGATGATATGAAGAATCCTCATGGGCATCGCACCAACACCGGTGCTCATTACCTTGCCGGCGATCCAAGTTGATCGATCACAAGCTCAAAAACTCTTGCAGGATTGGCTGCATGCGCGCACGGAACGCACTGTAACAAAAGTGCTCTGCCCAGCGCCGTTGCCCGTTCACGCCCAATTGCTTGGCAACGTCGCGGTTTTTGAGGAGATAAATGATCCGGTCCGGCAACTCATCGGGCCGATCTAGATTCACCGTGTAACCCGTTCGGCCATCTTCCACAATTTCGGGAGCAGCATCATGCACCGAAGCAATCACCGGCAAACCGTGCCGCATGGCTTCGATGTAGACGAGTCCAAAACCTTCTCCGCGACTGGGCATCGCAAATACCGTTGCCTGAGCATAGAGCTGATCGAGATCCCTTTCCGGGATAAATCCTTCGAAGCGAATCTGGTCCGCAACACCGCCCCGCTGGGCTTCGGATTGGAGTTCTTCCAGATCGGGGCCGCTGCCCACGATCCGCAGCACCGCGTCGGGAACAGCGGCGGCTACACGTGGCCAGGCCGCGATGAGTTCTCGATGCCCTTTGTATCGATCCTCCGCCAAACGGCTGACAATCAGCACCTCCGGACGTTGCGATGAAGGCGAGTCGGAGGTTGCTGGCAGATCGTCCGATTCGGTTCCCAGCCAGCATACCCGAGTTCCCGGCAAGGGCCCATGCAACTGTTGCGCTCTTGTCAGGGTATACTGGGAATTCGAAAGCAGCATGGTGGTCCGGCGCGCACTGCTCACATACCCTGCCTTTGCGTTTTCCCAAACCTCGATCCCATGAATGAAGGTCAGCGAAGGCTTGCGCGACAGCCACAGGAAGCGATGGATCTGCGCGAGATGGCAACCGTCGTAGATAAAGTGCCGACAGCGGAGTCCGGCGGTGAGCGCAAGCAGACAGAAGACCAGTTTCGAATTCCGGGCCAACGCAACGGGCATCCCAAGGTCCGCAGGCGCTTGCTCGTCGCCCAGAGTCAGACCGCGCAAATGACCCCGGCGTGCGTGCTCCCCCTCTGTCAAAACCTTGGCCAGCAAGCGCGCCACGCGGGCGATCCCTCCCGTTCCCGGCAAGAGCGAAGAGGCACTCAACAGGATGGTTGTTGGGGTGGCGCTCATCGATGCCCGCAAATTCTGGTGGGCGACGGTCGCACCGAGACCGATCGAATTCTCGGCTGGAGGCACAGGCGTTCGAGCAATCCGAGTCCGTGGCAAAGACATAAATTCTCAATCTAGCAGAGTTCCGAAGGTTTCGCCATCGGCCCGACTGCTTCAGCAGAGAACCGAGGCTCGATCGGCGCAGAACGGAAGTACCGCCTGTCCCTTTTCGGACGTCTGATCCGCCGCTGAATTTGCAGTACTCGGGCTTGTTCCCAGGAGGTCGAGCACCAAGCCGCAAAACATCTTGCGATAATCCGTCCAAGTCCAACGTTGCGCCAGCTGATAGGCAGCTTGGCCCATCTCTGCTGTTTCGCGGGGTCGAGAAAGCATGCGGTCCAAGGCGGCGCACAGTTGATCATCTTCGCCAAACGGATAAATCAGGCCTTCCTGCCCATCCGTGATAAAGCCTACCGCTCCCGAATTGGTACTGGCGACACATGGCAAGCCATGGGATAGCGCCTCGTTCAGGACCAATCCTAACCCTTCACAAGCAGCCGGAAACACGAATGCATAGGCGGCGGCATAATGCCTGGCGAGTTCGTTCCGTGGCAAATGGGGGAGGTACTCAAATACGCTGGAATACTCGGCGAGAAATCGGGGCTTTAGATAACGGCTCCCAATGATCCGCAATCGGTGCGTACGGTAAGCGCCCAGTCGCTTCCAGGCGCGGAGGAGACGGGGAATACCCTTGCGCACGCTAATATTGCCCACGTTCAAGACGATTTTGCGACCAGTCGTCGAAGCTTTCCTGCACGGATCGAACCTCGGCTCGCAGCCCCACGGAAGCCTGTACACGCGGGTGGGAGGAATACCCGCTGCCAGGAGACTGTCTACCACGAATTGACTGGGAACGAGAATGCGGTCGGCGGCAGCGACTTCCGTGTCCTTGCGCTGGCAGCGTCCGATTTCGTACTCATCGGAAAGGCATGACTGGATAGCCGCACCCGGAAATTCCGCGTGTTCGCGTTCCATGACCTGGCGGACCGTGGCGTAGTAAGCCGTCGGCAAAACGTAGAGACAAAGGCTTCCGCTAGCCTTGGCGGCCGTAAAGCTTGCCAGACAGGCATCTTCCCGGCCGATGGTAAGGCGAATGCTGGGCTGGATGTGCCGCGCTGCGGCCCGGTCTATAGCCCCGAACCAGGCGTCGGTCATCGCAGGCGCCTTCACGGCATGGCGCCATTTGGCCCAGCGTTGCAGCAATTCCGCTGAAGGTTGCGAGCGAACCCGGCGGGCTACGCAGGGCGGCAGCCGCCGTGCATGGAGCCTCGGCACAATCTCGCTTCCCAGGCAGACATCCCCCCAGCGCAACAACCGCTCGAGCCAGCCTTCCGCAGGATAGGCGAACGAGGTCACAGCCGTGTGAAGCAGCTGGGCTTCCTCCAGCGCCAAGAGTTGATGCTGGACATCCTGAGGCAAGACAGGACAGGCCTGAAGGATGCACCGATTGAAGTTCACGGCTGTATTCCTGTAAGACGTTGTTGCAGGCTCAGGGCCTGCGTAGCGGCTCCTAACCGCTCGCGCCACTCCATCTCCAAGGTGGCCACGGCTGTGGCGGCCACGACCCAGGCAAAGAAAGACGCGACAGGATCAAAGACGGTATTGGATGCGAAGAACAGGGTTAAGGCTGCCAAAGAGACCTTTCGAATGTTGCCCAACGCCCACAGGCCTTGGGAATATCGCCCAGAATCAGACCTACTCGCACCTCAAACGAGTCGGATACCTGATGTCGCCGCGCGATCCCATCCATCATACCGGAGGCCTCGCCTCGATGTTCCCCATTCCCCGGAAGTACTGGGCCGAGGCCAATGAAGAGGGCGATGAGCGGTACTGCCGCTCGGATTCCTCCTCGGGAGATAACCAACACCGAAGTCAATAAGCCGAGCGAAAACACCAAACCGGTGCGCGAAAGCGAAGCGGGCGGGCAAATCAGTGCGGCCGCGGTGAACACGTACGCCGATTTGGGAATGGGCCGCATCAACAACAAAATACACCCGGCCCACGACCCGACGATCGGCAGATGGGCCAGGCCCGTGATAAAAGAAAATGTCCCGCTGGCCCGAACCCGTCCGATCTCCACGACGGTTCGCCCGCCCGCTACATGCTGATTGAGGAAATAGTCGTTGGGCAAGTAGTATTGGAGCGTGCCGATGATGGCGTTCACCAGCGTCAAGGCCAGTGCGAGTGCAGGCAAGAGCAAGAAAGAGCGGAACGAGAGCATTGCCCCAACCGGAGGCGAGCCTGGCAAATTCAGCACGGAAGCCGCCAATACGATGACAGCCATGACCGCCAAGGCGTCCGGCAAATGGACCAGCTGCGGACAAGCTCGGGTCCGGGAAGCAGCGATTAACAGAACAGCCAGAATGAGAATGATGTCCTTGGAGAAGTAGAATAGACCATCGATCCACACCTCTCCGGTCGGCACTAACCACTTGCGACAGGCCCCCTCCAAGCCACAAGCCACGAGTGCCAAGGCGATGAGCCGAGCGGTTGTGGATGCGCGCTGGGACTGGTCGCCGACGGACTAGCTCAGCGAGGCCGGTCCGCCGTGGAACTGCGCTCCGATCAGCCTGCGCCGGCGTGGACAGGGACACCCTCAACCAGTCCATCGAAGCGTTGCCTCATTCAAGAGGGTGAGCGCACGCTGGGCGATCACCGGCCAATCACACATTTTCTGATAGCGCATTTGAAGGGCTTTCCCAGACTCCGCCAACACCTTGGATCGCACAAGCCCCCATTGCCATTGCCGCGACGGAAAGACTGGCCACTCATCGGGCCGCGTGGACGTCTCCGTGGGTCGGTCTTCGAAAACAATCACCGGCAATCCCGCGGCGGCGAAGGCCATGAATACACCGCTCTTGCCCAGAAGGGAACGTGGCGTGGGAGCCAGGGCCAGGTCAGCGCAGGCCAGGATTTGTCCTACTTCACGAGCCGGGCGGTGGCCGAGCATTTCCAGACGATGCTCTGCGCAGCCAAGCCGCTGAGCCCAGTGGCACCGATCCAAGGCCTGCACTCCTGCGGGGGATTGTCCTCCGACGCAGACAATTCTGTCCAGGTAGCGTTGCTGGATACCTTGGGCCAGCAAAGTCTCGAACCGCGTGAGCGCTTGCACCTGGGACACAACGGATCCGAACACGACGGCGACAACATCGGAGTGCCGCCAACCCAGTCTTTGTCTTTGCTGCGCGCGCTCTCCTGGCATCGGATGGACAGCAGGGATATTGGATCCAATGGGCAAGAGAGCTACCCGGTCCTCTGGCACGGCATATTCGTGGATCACGCGCTCCTGCCAGGAACGATTCGTCGGCAGTACCAGGTCTGCCAGTCGAGTCACACGGCCGATCGTATACCTTTGCCAGGGTGACAAAAGGAAGCCTTTCTTACCGAGTTGGCGGGGCTGACAATGGGTTTCATGCACACAGACAGCTACGCCAAGGTCAGGCAATGCCCGCTGCACATGGGCCAAGGCCCGACCCAGCTGATAAGGGGCTCCCCAGCGCGAATAGCCATAACCCGAAAGCTGCACCCACAACCATTCCGGAGCCTGCGCTGAGACGCATCGGAGTAACGAGCGGCTGCCCCCCTGCCACTGTGATACCGGGCCATTGAGGTTTCTCGGGGCGGCCGGCATCGGTTGCCGGTAGATGAAGGCAACGTCTGCGCCCAACGTTGCGAAGGCTTCGGCAAGATGTGCAGTATGATCACCAACGCCACACGTGGCCGGCGGTAGTCGAGGACTCAGGAAACTGACCCTCATGGGTGCCTCGGGGCGATTAGGCCAGGACGATCTTGGCTTTTTCGGATTTCTTCCGCGCACGGTCGATCGCCTTCCCATACGCCTCTTCCAGCGTACGGGCGGCATTTGTCCAGGTAAAAACCTGTACCTTCCTGCGGGCGGCCTCGCCTAGTCTGCGCGCGTCAGAGGGGGAATTCACGAGCCGCTCGAGCCGATCGGCCAGAGCATCCGCATCGCCAATGCCGATGAGCAGACCATTGACGTCATTTTGAATAAAATCGCGCATCCCCGGGCCATCGGTGGTCACGATGGCCATGCCCAGGGCTGCGGCCTCCATCATCGCCAGCGGCTGTCCCTCGGCGAAGGAAGGGAGCACGAACACCGAGCGCTTGGCACAGACGCGAATGATGTCAGCGTCGGTTGCTAAATGGGGAAGGACCTCGATTTGACCCCGAAGCGATGGAGGAAACCCCGCGCGAATCGATTCTTCCGAGCGACTACAACCGGCAGCGGTGAAAGT